>NZ_JBSRRO010000006.1:0-83307 GCF_055140965.1 Malaciobacter sp. | reverse complement strand
TTAAAATATCGTTTAATTGTATCTAAGATATTAAAAGATTATCTTTAGCTTGATTATCTATTTGAGCTTTTCGAAAATATCTTACTTCAAAATATCTCTAGTTAAATAAATTTAATAATTTATTTATACTTCTTTCAAAGTTTTTTGTATCAAATTTTTCAAGAGTATAAAACTTATTCTTTTTTAAATAGTTATAAATATCTTGTTGGTTATCTGCAGTTTTTATTGCAATAAAAGGTAATTGCATAAAATAGACTTCGTTTAAAATTACACTTGCACTAACAACTGCAAAATCAGTTTTTGCCATAAGTTTTGCCATTTTATTAGTATCTATATATAAATTTATAAATTTCTTATTTTTGCAATATTTCTTTAACTGTTTTAAGTTTTTATTTGCACTTGTTGTTACTATATAAACTTTGATATTTTCAAATAGTTGTAATACTTTTAAAATATCTATATTTATATTACTATAATCAGTTCCTCCAATTGCTACAAATACTCTTTTTTTTTCATCACTTTTTTTTATTTTTTTATTTTTATACTTATAAAATTCTTCCCTTAAAAGAGTATATTTTGAGCCACACTTTAATTTGCAGTTTTTAGGAACCAAACTTTTATATTTTTTTTCATTTGCACTAATATTATGATTTATTAAAACATCACAATAGTGTTTTTCATACGTATCATCAAGACATACTATTTTTACAGATGTTTTTTCTTTAATTAATTTTTCACTTTTATAATCAATTTCATAATTATCAATTACTAATATATCAATATTTTGTTTTTTTATTAAATTTATAAGTTCTTCAATATTTTTAGTATTTAGATTATATAAACCAAATTTATTATCAAGAATTTTTTTATTTAGATTACCTTCTAAATTTAAAGTTGCAAAACTTACTTCAAAACCTCTTTTTGCATACTTTTTTGCCAAAACAAGAGTTCTCATAATATGCCCATGTCCTATAGTATAAGAAGCATCTGCTCGAATAAGAACTCTTTTCATAATTATCTTTTCTTTTGCTCTACAAATCTATTTATCTCAAAAATCTCAGGATTATCTTTTAGGGTTGAAATAAGTTTTTCATAAGAGAATTCTTCTTTATTTCCAAGTTTTTCATATAGTTTTTTAATAGCTTCATAATCAGCAATTTCATCTAAAGTAATTCTATATTTTGAATTATCTTCATAACTTTTTAAAAACTCAATTTTTAATTTATCTTTTATTGTTGTATGCATATATATAGTTACATGCTCTTTTTCATAATCAGTTGTTGCATTATTATAAGCTTGTGTTAATAATCTGAAAGAGAAAACTTCTGTATCTAAACCTCTTGGAAAACCACTATGAACTCCTAAACTTACATAATCAGCCTTTGAAGTTTTATATAAATTTATGGCTTTTTGGATTAGTTTTGCATCAATAAAGGGACAATCACTTGTACATCTTATTACAATATCATCATCTTTTAGCCCATATTTAAGACACGATTCATAATATCTACTTAGTACATTATTTGTATCACCTTCATAATATTTTATTTTATGTTTTTTACATATATTTACAATCTCTTCTTGAGTTCCATCATTTGTTGTAGCAATAATAATATTATCTTTAAACGATTCAAGTTTTTTAAACATTGTTTCCAAAACTGTTTTATCTCCTAAAGGTAATAAAACTTTTTTAGGAAGCCTTGTACTTGTTGTTCTTGCTTGAATAACTATATATGTATTCATCTTTTTTCCAATAAAAACCAACTAATATCATCTTGAGGAAAATTATTGTCTCTATGATATAAAAAACCATAATCAACAAGTTCTAAATCATCATATTTATCAAGTATCTCACCTGCAAAATCTCTTTTAAAAAGTTTACCTTCATTTCCTCTATATGGTATTTCTACGGGAGTTGGATTATAGTACTCTGCAACTAAAATATACCTATTTGAATAGTTATATAATTTTTCATATACAACATCTAAATATTCTGGATTGATATGAATTAATACACCTTTTATAAAAGTCATATCAAACTTTTTATCTAAATTTATATCAAGCAATGATTCATTATATACTTTTTTAAGAAAATCTAATTTTTGTAGCTCATTAACTGCTGTTTTATTTATCTCTATTGCAGATATTTCTAAATTTGAAATTGTATTTAATGCATGTAAATTCATTCCAATATTTGAACCAAATTCTATTACTGAATTTACATTTTCCACTCTACTAAAAACTTTGGAAAAAAAGTTTATATTACTTTTTATAATTGATGTATTTCTTTGAGAGTATTCATCTCCAAACTCTTCTGCCCAAAACTTTTCTTGTTCTGTTTTATATTCCACAATTTAACCTTTTTCTAAAATTTCTATCAAATTATGTAAAACATATTTTTGATCTTTTTTACTCAATTTTGGAAAAATTGGCAAAGATAATGCTTTTTTATAGTATTCGTCCATCACTGGTGTTTTTTCATCACCATACCCAAGTTCTTTGTAGTAAGGTTGTTGATTTATAGGTATATAGTGATATTGTAAATAAATAGACTTTTCTCTAAGTTTTAAAAATAAATCTTTTTTTGTAATATTATATTTTTCAAAATCAATTAAAATTACATATAAATGATATGAACTATTTTGTGTGTATTTATATAGTGGCTTTATATACTCAAACTTATCAAAAAATTTATCATATTTTTTTGCTATTTTTCTTCTTTTTTCTAAGAATTTATCTAATTTTTTTATTTGAGAAATACCTAAAGCAGAAGCAATATCAGTTAATCTATAATTGAAGCCCAACTCTTGCATTTCATAAAACCAAGGGGCTATTTCTGGTTTTGATACCATTCCATGATTTCTTAATCTTAGTACTTTTTCATATATTTTTTTACTATTTGTTAAAATTGCTCCACCTTCACCTGTTGTTAATTGCTTTACAGGATGAAAAGAGAAAACAGAAATATCACTATTTTTACAAGAACCAGCTTTTATTCCATCAAAACTTGCACCTATACTATGAGCACAGTCTTCTAAAATTTTAATATTATAAGTCTTTTTTAAAAAAGCAAGTTTTTCTTGATTTACTGGATTTCCTGAAAAATGAACAACATAAATTGCTTTGATCTTATTATTTTTTAAAAGCTCTTCTTCACATAAATCTAAATCAATATTTCCATCACTTTGTATATCAACAAAAATAGGTTTTGCTTTTGCATAAAGAATTGAATTTGAAGTTGCTAAAAAAGAGTTAACTGTTGTAAGAACTAAATCACCCTCATCTAAAAGTATTAAAGAACTTAAATGTAATGCTGCAGTTGCATTTGATACACTTACACAATATTTTGCACCTGTATATTTACATAAAGCATTTTCAAACTCTTGAACTTTAGGTCCTGTTGTTAAAAAATCACTTTTTAATACATCTTTTACTGCTTTAATATCTTCTTTTGTAATTGATTGTTTACCATAAGGAATATTTTTCATTGTATTTCTTTTACTAATTTTAAAAACTCTTCTTTATTAAGCCATTTGTCATTATTTCCTGAATTATATTCAAAACCTTGGCTAACATGCGTTCCAACTTCTCCTAATTTATTTTCACTAAAGTTTGTTACATTTGTAAATTTTATTGTTGGAGTTATTACATAATGGTCATCAAACTCATATGTTAAATGGGAATCATCAGCTGGACACATTATTTCATGAAGTTTTTCGCCTGGTCTAATTCCTACTATTTTATGGGGTAAAGTAGGTGCTAAGTATTTAGCTAAATCAACTATCTTAATTGATGGAATTTTAGGCACAAAAATCTCTCCACCATGCATTCTTTCAAAGTTTTTAAGTACGAAGTTCACTCCATTTTGTAGTGTAATTATAAACCTTGTCATTCTTTCATCTGTAATTGGAAGCTCTTTTGCATTTGAATTTATAAGTTTTTGAAAATAAGGAATAACAGAACCACGACTACAAACAACATTTCCATATCTTACAACAGAAAATTTTGTATCTTGTTCGCCAACTAAATTATTTGCTGCTACAAAAAGTTTATCACTTGCAAGTTTTGTTGCACCATATAAATTCACAGGATTAGCTGCTTTATCAGTAGATAGTGCAATAACTTTTTTTACTTTATTTTCAATTGCTGCATCA
Source organism: Malaciobacter sp. (assembly GCF_055140965.1). The sequence goes on along the minus strand of NZ_JBSRRO010000006.1, from coordinate 79,153 downwards.
ATTACATTTTGTGCACCATTTATATTTGTTTTAATACACTCCATTGGATTATATTCAGCAATTGGCACATGCTTAAGTGCTGCTGCGTGTATTACATAATCAACATCTTTAAAAGCTTTTTTTAATCTATCAGAGTCTCGAACATCACCAATAAAATAACGCATACATTTATCATTGAATTCTTGTTCCATTTCATATTGCTTAAGTTCATCACGAGAGTAGATTATAATCTTATTAGGTTTATATTTTTCCAAAATAGTTTTTGTGTATTTTTTACCAAAACTTCCAGTTCCACCTGTTATTAAAATATTTTTTCCATTAAACATAATACAAACCTTAATTTTTTTACTCTATTTTACTTAATATTTTCTTTATTATAGTTAATCTACTATCCAATTATTAAAATTAAATAAATTTAGTAAAAAATCTTACAATTTGCAATAAAAATATGTAATTTATTTTTTTTTTGCTAAAATCACATATAAATAAAAAGAAACTCTAAAATTAGGATAAATAATGGATGATAATCAAAAAAAGTCACTTGATTTAGCAATTAAGCAAATTGATAAAGCTTTTGGAAAAGGTACTTTAATTAGACTTGGAGATAAAGAAGTTGTACCAACAGAAGCCATTTCAACTGGTTCACTTGGACTTGATTTAGCATTAGGTGTAGGAGGACTTCCAAAAGGTAGAGTAATAGAAATCTATGGACCTGAAAGTTCAGGTAAAACAACTCTTACTTTACATGCAATTGCAGAGTGTCAAAAAGCAGGTGGAGTTTGTGCCTTTATTGATGCAGAACATGCACTAGATACAATGTATGCAAGAAATCTTGGAGTTGATATAGATAATTTACTTGTTTCACAACCTGATTATGGAGAACAAGCTTTAGAGATTTTAGAAACAGTTGTAAGAAGTGGTGCTGTTAATCTAGTAGTAATTGACTCAGTAGCAGCTCTTACTCCAAAAGTAGAGATTGATGGAGATATGGATGATCAGCAAGTAGGTGTTCAAGCAAGACTTATGAGTAAAGCTTTAAGAAAGATTACTAGCATAATGAACAAAATGGGAACAACAGTAATTTTTATTAACCAAATTAGAATGAAAATTGGAATGACAGGATATGGAAGTCCTGAAACTACAACTGGTGGAAATGCACTTAAATTCTACTCTTCTGTAAGATTAGATATTAGAAGAATTGCAACACTTAAACAAGCAGAAGAGAGTATCGGAAATAGAGCTAAAGTTAAAGTTGTAAAAAATAAAGTTGCACCTCCATTTAAAATAGCTGAATTTGATATTATGTTTGGAGAGGGTATTTCTAAAATGGGTGAGCTTATTGACTATGGTGTTAAACTTGATATTGTTGATAAAGCAGGAGCTTGGTTTAGTTATGGGGATTCAAAAATTGGTCAAGGAAAAGAGAATTCAAAACAGTTCTTAAAAGATAACCCAGAAATTGCAGCAGAAATTGAAGCAAAAATTCTACAAGCTATGGGATTAGATAGCAATATGCATGAGCTTGAAACTACAGAAGAAGAAAAATAGAACATTACTAAATTTAAAATATCAAAAAAGATAATCTTTTTTGATATTTTCTTTCATAAAACCTAACTTAAAACATCTTATAAAAGCAATTACCAATTAACTTTTTTGTATAATATTTAAAAATTTTGTAACTTAAATAGGAGAAACAGTGGTATATATTGATAATGTTTATGCTGATGAAGTTTTAGACTCAAGAGGAAATCCTACAGTAAGAGCGACAGTAATCTTAAGCGATGGAACAAAACAAAGCGCAATTGTTCCAAGTGGAGCTAGTACAGGGAAAAGAGAAGCCTTAGAGTTAAGAGATGGTGATGATAGATTTTTAGGGAAAGGTGTTTTAAAAGCTGTTGAAAATGTAAATACATTAATTGCTGATGAACTTATTGGTTTAAGCCCATTTAACCAAGCAGAAGTTGATGCAACAATGAAAGATATTGATGAAACAAATAACTACTCTAAACTAGGAGCAAATGCAGTTCTTGGAGTTTCTATGGCAAATGCAAGAGCAGCAGCAGCTTCTTTAAATATGCCTCTTTATAGATATTTAGGTGGAGCAAATGCTATGACTATGCCTGTACCTATGTTTAATATCATAAATGGTGGAGAGCATGCTAATAACTCTGTTGATTTTCAAGAGTATATGATTATGCCAATTGGATTTGAAAACTTCAATGATGGATTAAGAGCAGCATCAGAGGTTTATCATAATCTTAAAAAAATCATTGATGAGATGGGTGAAAGCACTGCTGTTGGTGATGAGGGTGGATTTGCTCCAAATCTAAAATCAAATGAAGAACCTATTCAAGTTATTATAAAAGCTGTTGAAAAAGCAGGATATAAAATTGGTGAGCAAATAGCTATTGCTTTAGATGTTGCTGCTTCTGAATTAATCAATGATGAGGGAAAATATGTTCTTAAATCTGAAAATAAAGAGTTAACTTCTGATGAATTAGTAGAATACTATGCAGATTTATGTTCTAAATATCCAATTGTTTCAATTGAAGATGGATTAAGTGAAGATGACTGGGATGGTTGGAAAATATTAACAGAAAAATTAGGAGATAAAGTTCAATTAGTTGGTGATGATTTATTTGTTACAAATGCATCAATACTAAATGAAGGTATCTCTAAAAAAATTGCAAACTCAATATTAATAAAACCAAATCAAATTGGAAGTATTAGTGAAACAATGCTTACTATTAGATTAGCACAAAGAAACAACTATAATTGCGTAATGTCACATAGATCAGGTGAATCAGAAGATGCATTTATAGCAGACTTTGCAGTTGCATTAAATTGTGGTCAAATTAAAACAGGTGCAACTTCAAGGGGAGAGAGAAACGCTAAATACAATAGATTATTGGAAATAGGTGCAGAAGTTGCTTATGCTGAATATTTAGGAAAAACTCCTTTTGTTAAATAATCTAAATGAAGCAAAAAATTCATGAGCTAAAAAAATTTAGTGTAATAACAATCATTTCGGTTGTTATTACACTTTTTCTTAGTTATCATGCAGCAATACTTTTATTTGGAAGCAATTCATTGGATGTTTATAGTTCTTTAAAAGATAAAAGGGTATATTTAGTCAATGAAATAAAAAGATTACAAGAAGAGAATGCCCACTTACAAAAAGAGTATTTTGAATTAAAAAACTTGGAGCCAGAACAATGAAAAAAATATCTTTATTTATAGCATTATTAATTCTATCATCAAGCTTGAGTGCAAGGGAAAATCCTTTTGAAACAACACAAGCTTATAATGAAGAAGTTGCAAGACTTATGGAAATAAAAGAGAGTTATCCTGATGAGTTTGAAAATCAAGAAAAAATCTACATAGAAGAAATTCAAGAAAAGATGAAAGCTAATAGTATAAATAAAGATACTAAAAGTGTAGAGAAAAAAGCAAATAAAAAAGCTTCAGAACTAACAGAAGATAAAATCAAAAAACTGATTACTCAAGCTCAAGAAAAAACTGTAAATGAAACTAAAAAGTTTGTACAAGAGTTAAAAAAACAAGAAAAAGAAGAGATTATTTATGTAAAGCCTAGAACAGATGTATCTTTTGAAAAAGAGTTACTACCGTTTTTAAAATTTGAATATACAAATGTTAAACTTCAAATAAATACAAAATATGATGTATTTAAGAAATTTACATTACCAAATCAAAATAAAATAATCTTAGATTTTCATGCAAAAGAAAACTTTTATACAAAAAGAGAAGATTTAAACTCAACAAACTTTACACGAATAACTGTAGGCAATCATAAAAAAGATAAATTTTTTAGAGTTGTTGTAGAGTTAACTGACACTCCTGATAACTACGAAGTTACTTACACAAATGGACAAGTAACAATTTTTAGATTAGAGCAGATGTAAAACATCTGCTTTAAGAAGCTTTTACTTTTTTTATTCCTAAGAAATTTGTTAAAATTCTAATTACTATCATTACTATTAAAACTTCTAAAATTGATGCTAAAATAAATGCATAATAGTAAAATTGTGTAATTGCATGACTTTGATAAGCAAGTGTAGTTACTGCAATTAATAGTGTAAGTGGCATTGAATGAGATAAACCTAACATAAAAAACTTGTTTATTCCCATCTCTTTTATAAAAAGTAATGAAGCAACCAATCTAATAAATATCATAGCAAAAACAATCAAAAATGCAGTTAGTATAAGTCCATCATGAAAAAGCTCTTCAAGTTCAAATGATGAACCTACATAAATGAAAAAGATAGGAACTAGCCAACCAAAACCAAAGTGTTCCAACTTATGAGGTAGTTGTTTATTATGCTCAAAGAATGTTGTAATAAAAGTACCTGCAATAAATGCACCAAATGCAACCTCAAGTTTCAAATAAATCATAACTGCAATCATAACAAAGAAAATTGCCATAGATACTCTAATATCTTGTTCTTGATTATCTTCTGTTGGCATTAAGTAAGTTTTTATTTCAGGATACCACCAAACTACATTATTAAATAGTTTATACAATATAGCCATTAAAATCATAAAAACAGTAAATAGTAGCATTGTTTTATAAAATTCCCAAGTTATACCAAACTCAAGCATAGCAGACACTGTTGTAAGTGCAAAAATTGATACAATTTCACCAATTAGTCCTACAACAATTGCCATTCTTATCCACTCAACATCACCATACTCTTTTTTTAATGCAGCTAAGATACCAATAGAAATTAAAGGTAAAGTTACAATAAAAATATTTCCAAGTTTAAAATATATAGTAATAGCAGCAGATAAAGAGAAAAGTATTACATTATAAAAAAGTGATTTTTTCAATATAACTGATGGAATATTTATTAACTTTCTTAAATCAACTTCAAGTCCTGCTAAAAACATCAAGTATAAAAAACCAAGTTCAGCAACAAGCTCTAAAATTGGGTGTTCAACTAAAAAAGAAAAATATACAGCAAAAGCACCAAGCATAATCTCAATTGGAATTGTTGGTATTTTTAGTACTCTTGAAAGTAAAGGTGATGTAAATATAATTACGGATATTGTTACTATAATTAAAATTTCATCACTCATATTAAACCTTTAGTTTCTTTCTCTTGCTATTTTAAAACCTAATTTCTCAAGTTCTTGCATATCATCTTTTGGTGATTTTCCTTGTGTTGTTAAATAATCACCAATAACAAAGGCATTTGCACCTTTTTCAAAGATTTTATATTGTTCATCTCCAAACATCAACTCTCTTCCACCTGCAACCATTATTTTCTTTGCATTTGGAACCATTTTTCTAGCTAATGTAATTAATTCAAAAGCTTCTTCTTTACTAACTGAGTTTTCTACAAGAGGTAACGCCTCATTTGGATGAAAAAAGTTTAAAGGTACATTCATAGGATCTAATGATGCAATTGATTCAAGCATTGATACTCTTTGCTCTTGTGTTTCTCCTAAACCAAAAATTCCTCCACATACTAATCTTAAACCAACTTCTTTTACATTTTTACAAGTTTCATATCTCTCTTCCCAAGTATGAGTTGTAACAATCTCTTTATAAAAATCTTGTGCTGTTTCAAGATTGTGGTTATAAGCATCAACTCCTGCTTCTTTAAGTGTTTGTAACTGTTCAACTGAAGCTGTTCCATTACATGCAATTAAAATAAGCCCTAGGTTCTCTTTTTTAACAGCTTTTGCAGCTTCACATACAAAAGCTAATCTTTTGTCAGTTAAACCTTTTCCAGCTGTAACTAAACAAAAACCATTGGCACTATTTTCCTTTGCCATTTTTGCCTCTTTTACAATTTGTTCAATTGCTTTTTTCTTATATCTTTGAATATCAGCTTTATATTTAACACTTTGTGTACAGAATTTACAGTCTTCATTACATGTACCACTTTCAATATTACAAATAGCACATAAAAATATCTCTTTATTCTCGTTCATATTTAAACTCTTCTTTCATAAAATTATTTGTATTTATATCTTTATAATAGTAAGTAATTATATACTCATTTTTATTAATTTCAAGCAATACACACTCAATCAAAGGTTTTTCACGGGCGCATATTTCTCCTGGATTAATAAATAAAGTACCATTATTATAACTACACTCAAACTTATGAGTATGTCCAAAAATAACAATATCACTATCTGCATTTAAATAATAAGGAAGATGCATAAGCTTAAATTTTATATCTTTAATCTTAAAATAATATGGTTCTTTTTGAATATTATACTCATTTGACAAAGATAATAAACTCCTGTCATTATTGCCAAAAACAGTAACATACACTAACTTTGAATTTTGTAATAATTTTAAATTATCTTCAATACATAAGTCACCAGCATGTATTAAATATTGTGCACCTTTTTGTTTTAAGTGGTTTATTGCAAGTTCAGTATAGTCACTTTTTGTGTGACTATCTGATAATATTCCTATTTTCATCTATTTTTTTGTAGTACTTGTACTACTTTTCTTTGTTGTAGTTTTTTTTGCAGTTGTTTTCTTCGTTGTTGTTTTCTTTGCAGGTGCTTTTTTAGCTGTAGTTTTTTTAGTTGTTTTTGATTTTGGATCTTTTTTGATTATCTCTTCACACTCTTCTAAAGTTAAATCTTCTGCAACTTTACCTTTAGGGATTTTGAAATTTTTTCTTCCTTGTTTAATATAAGGACCATATCTACCATTTAATATCTGTATTTTTTCTTTCTCAAATATCTTTATTGTTGCTTTTGCTTTTGCTTCATCAATCTCTTTGATTACTTCTAAAGCTCTTGGTAACTCTATTTTATATGGATCATCTGTTTTAAGAGAGTAAAATCTATTATCAATTTGTAAGTATGGACCAAATCGTCCTATATTAGCAATAATATCTTCACCTTTATCATTTTTTCCAACAACTCTTGGTAGAGTAAATAAATAAAGTGCTTCATCAAGTGTAATAGTATCCATATTTAAATGATCAGGAATTGCAACAAATTTTGGCTTTTCTTCATCATCTTTTGTTCCAATTTGAATAAAAGGACCAAATCTTCCAACTCTTGCACTTACAGGTTTTTTAGATTCTGGGTCTATTCCTATTTCTCTTATTTGTAAATAATCTTCTTTATTTACACTACTCTCTTTTTCTTCAATTCTTTTTTTGAAATCACCATAAAAATCTTGCATTACTTGTTCCCAAGCAATTTTGCCCTCAGCAATATTATCAAACTCTTCTTCTATTTTTGCAGTAAATCCTAAATCCAATATCTCAGCAAAATGGTCTGTTAAAAATGAATTTACAATCTCTCCTGTTGCAGTAGGAGCTAATTTTTTATCTTCTGTTTTAACCACATACTCTCTTTGTTGTATTGTTGAGATTGTTGGTGCATAAGTTGATGGTCTTCCAATTCCTTCACTTTCAAGTTTTTTTACTAAACTAGCTTCTGTATATCTTGCAGGTGGCTTTGTAAATAACTGTTCTAAATCTAATTTTTCTAAATCTAGCACAGTCCCTTTTTTTATTGTTGGTAATATTTTTTCACTACTATCAAGTGCACTTTCAGGATTATCACTTCCCTCAGTGTATGCTTTCATAAATCCAGCAAAAATAATTCTTTGTCCCTTTGATTGAAACTCATACTCTTTATCTTTTCCAGCTTCAATTTTATATGTTGTATTAGCCATTTTAGCAGGAGCCATTTGTGTTGCTAGTGTTCTTTTCCAAATTAGAGAATAAAGCTTAAATTGTGCATTATCAACATAAGCTTTTATATCACTTGGTTTTAGTGCTAAATTAACAGGTCTAATAGCTTCATGGGCTTCTTGTGCACCTTTTGCTTTTGATTTGTATAATCTTGGTTTATTAAGTGAATAATCTTTCCCATACTCTTGCTCAATTACTTCTTTTGCTGCACTTGTTGCTACTTTTGAAAGGTTTAATGAGTCAGTTCTCATATAAGTGATTAAACCACCTGTATGATTTGGAATATTACCAACATTTCCCTCATATAGTTGTTGTGCAATAACCATTGTTTGTTTAACAGAAAAGCCTAGTTTTCTACTTGCTTCTTGTTGTAGCGTTGAAGTTGTAAAAGGAGCTGCTGGGTTTCTATTTGATTCTTTCTCTTCTATATCTACAAGTTCAAAAACTCCTTGATTAATAGAAGCTTCAATCTGTTTTGCCTCTTGTTCATTTGTTACTTTTTGAGCTTTACCTTCAATTTTTGCAAGTTCTGCTTTAAAACTTGGATTAATAAAATCAGCTTTAATTTTCCAATACTCTTCTGGCTTAAATTTTCTAATCTCATTCTCTCTATCTACTATAATTCTAACAGCAACAGATTGAACTCTACCAGCACTAAGTCCATATCTTACTTTTTTCCAAAGTAGTGGAGATAGTTCATATCCAACTGCTCTATCTAAAATTCTTCTAGCTTGTTGTGCATCAACTAAATTTTGGTCAACATCACGTGGGTTTTCAATAGCTTTTAAGATTGCATCTTTAGTAATTTCATGGAAAACAATTCTTTTTATAGGGTTTTTTTCAACTTTTAAAGCAGGAATCAAGTGCCAAGCAATAGCTTCTCCCTCTCTATCCTCATCGGCAGCTAGGTATATTACTGTATCTTTTGTAATATGTTTTTTCAAATCTGCTATTACTTTTCTTTTATCTGTTGAGATTAAATATTGTGGCTTAAAATTATTATCTGGATCAAAGCCTAATTTTGATTTTGGTAAATCTCTAACATGCCCCATAGAGGCCATAACCGTATAACTTTTATCAAGAAACTTTGAAATTGTTTTTGCTTTTGCAGGTGACTCAACTATTACTAAATTCTTCAAACTCTTTAACCCTTACGCTATTTTTTAAAGTGGAAAGTGTATCATAAATTAATTAATAGACAATTAAGCTTAATAAATAATTACCTCTTCTTCTAAATTTATATCAAATTTTTCTTTAACTCTTTTTTTAGCTAAATTTATTAAATAAATAGCATCTTCAAAAGTTCCATTGCCACTATTTACTAAAAAATTTGCATGCTCTTTTGAAAAATACATTGAGCCTTTTTGCATACCTTTTAAGCCAACTTCTTCGATTAATCTTCCTGCAAAATCTCCTTTTGGGTTTTTAAAACATGACCCAGCACTTGCCATTTGAGGTTGATTATCTCTCATTTTATTAAATTGATTTAATCTATCTTTACAAAATCCACTTTGTACTTCTAAAACCACTTCATAAACTATTGTATTAATTTTTGTATTTCTATAAGTGTATTGTATATCTTCTTTATTTATATATCCATCTTTTGTTTTAATACAAATAATATGATTAAAAATCTCCCATGATTTTAATCCCGCATTCATTTTTACAACTCCACCCATTGTCCCAGGCAGCTTTGCTAAAAATTCTAAATGTCCTATGTCATTTTTTCTACAATAACTTAATAACTTTCCAGAACTTGTTGCACAACCTACATAAAGTCTATTATTCTCTTGTTTTATATAATCAAAATTTTTTCCAAGTATAGCAAACTTTGGATGAGTATTTGAAACTAAGATATTATTTGCTTTTCCTATTATTGTATAATCATCATAATCACCAATCTCTTCAATTACTTTTATATTAGCTATTGGACCTATTTTAATTGAAGAGTATTTTGAAAAATCTATTTGCTTAATCACTTGTTTCTTAATTCCTCATACTCACTTGGAATTAAAAAATCTTTTGCTTTGATTAGATTTTCATAAAATCCATGTTTATATCCAAGTTCAAAAAGTTTATCAAGTGCTTTATATTGAACTTCACTTAAATTTACTGATTCATCATTTGCATATAAATCTAAATATTTATCTAATGTAGAAGCATCAACTCTAATAAGACCTTTTTCAAGTAACATTGTAGCTAGAACTTTTCTATTTTTATTTGCAACATCAACAGCTTTTATTAAAGTATTTTCATAATCAATTGCACTATGAAGAGGAATTGATCTTCTTAGGCACATTCCTCCAAGTGGTAAAGGTAAACCTCCACCACTTAAATCTTCCCAAATATCCCACATCTCTTTTTCTACTTCAAGCTCATCATTATAATTTAAAATTGATTCATGTATTAAAACACCAGCATCAACTGTTCCTTCAGTCACAGCTTTTTCAATATCTAAAAAATTCATATATGTAATTCTAGCTTCTGGATAAGCTATTTTAAAAAGTAATGCATTTGTTGTAAACTCTCCACTAAGAGCTACTTTGAAATTTTTCTTTAATTTTTTATCTTTTCTTTTTACTAATTTTGGTCCATAACCTTCTCCAAAAGATACAGCTGTTTTTAATAATGCATAATCATCTTTAACAAAAGGATATAAAGCAAATGATATAGCACAAATATCATACTCACCTTTTAAAGTAGCTTGATTTAGTGTTTCTATATCAGCTGCTATATTTTCAAACTTGGCATCTTTAGCACTAACCCAGCCAAATTTAATAGCATAGTACATAAATATATCATCTGCATCTGGAGAGTGTGCAACAGTTATTGTTTTCAAAACTTGTCCTTAATATTATAGTTTTTAGTAATTTATAAAAGAAAGATTGTAGCACTTTATGAATTATTATTTGGTTAGATATAAACAAAGTAGTTGAAACTACTTTGTTTGTTCTTCTTTTTGACTAGCTTTAATAGGAGTTTGTTTATTTTCTACTTCTTGTTCTTCTTTTTCTATTTCAATACTTTTCTCATCTTTTTTTTCAACAACTTTATTATCAATTTTTTCTTCTTCATTTTCTATATTCATATCATTTGTTGTTTCTTCTTTTGTAGTTTTTTCAATCTCACTTGAAGTTGTAACCTCATCATTTCCATTTTCTATTGCGTTTTTTTCAAACTCTTCTTCTTTTTTAGCATCTTCTTTTGTTAATTGTTTTTGTTCTTTTTGTACTATAAACTCTTTATCATCATATTTTGTAAAGTTATTATATTTTATCATTGCAGCTAACTCTTTTCCATAAGCAGCTTTTTTTTCAGAGTATCTATCAAGTTTTGTAACAAGTACAAAAGGGTCTGGGTTTTCAAAGTTTGTTTTTCTAAACTCTTTAAAAGCGCTACTTCTTGATAAAGTAATATAATAATCTTTTATTGCTTCTTTTACACTTGAATACTTTTTAAGCCAAATAGTTTTTGAACCTCTTTTCCCACTTGCTGCGATTCTTGGTTCACTTTTATTAAAAGACCAAACACCAAAAATATTATTTGCTTCTTTAAAAAATCTTGATTGTCCCCAAGCACTCTCCATTGCCCCTTGAGCTAATGCAATTGATTTTGGATGTGGTTTTAGTGCATATAAAAGCTCTTGGTTTGTATTTACTTTATAAAACTCTTTTAATTTTTGAATTTTTTCTGATTCTTTGTTTTGTTTTATATCTTCTTGAACTTGAAAAAACTCTTGCTTTAACTCATCATATACTTTATTTAAAGCAGGTACCATCATATCAATAAATCTTTTTTTCTTTACAGAAACAGGAATTGGTTTTGGCTTACTTTTTTCTAAAGCTTCATCAAGTTTTGCTTTTAAACTCTCTTCACTTTTTTCTAAAGTATCTATTCTTTCATTTAATTTTACAATTTCTTGCTTTAACTGTTTTACTTGTTTATTTTGGAGTTGATAAAAATATCCAAACATAAGCAAGACAATTATACTCATTGCTATAAGGTAGTTTCTTTTCATAAGATTTCCTATTGTGTGTATTTTAAATAATAGTGTATCAAAATATCAATAAAAGTTATTTTATTGATATTTTAATTGTTAAAAACCTGAGATTTGTGTGTAATAAGTAATTATTTGAAGAAGTGGTTCTATTGTAAAAATTGAGCCAATTGTTAAAATAGCACAAAAAATAGCTAAATATTTCATTATTGGTGTTGAGTTTTGAAGATAAGTTATATCATCTTCTGGCTCTTTTAAAAACATATAAACAACTGGTTTCAAATAATAATAAGCTGCTATTGCTGAGTTTATTATCATCATAAATGCTAAAAACATAAATCCAGCATTTACAGCACTTCCAATTAAGTATAATTTACCCCAAAAAAGTGCAAAAGGTGGAAGTCCTGCTAATGTTAACATAAAAAGAGACATTAATACTGCAACTTTTGGAGATGTTTTTATTAAACCTGCATATCTTTGCATACTATGGTCACTTTCTTTACTATAATCTTTTGTTCTATTTAACCAAAGCATTGTAAATCCGCCAAGATTTGTTATAAAAAACATAATCCAATATAAAAATAGCGCTTGTGTTGCTTGATTTGTACCTATTAAAATAGCACCCATTGCAAAACCTGCATTTGATATAGATGAGTATGCAAGCATTCTTTTTATATCATTTTGTAAAAGTGCAATAAGGTTTGGTATAGTCATTGTTAAAACTACTATTGTATATAAAATAGTTTGTATAAATAAATCATTACTTACTATAAATATCTCAAAAAATCTCAAAGCAACTACAAATGCAGCAATTTTAGGAACAATTGATATAAATCCTGCTAAAGCAGCAGTTGAGCCCTCATAAACATCTGCAACCCATAAATGAAAAGGGAAAAGTGAAAGTTTAAATGCTAAAGCTGCTATTATAAATGTAGCTGCTATTAAAATTACAAAATAGTTTTCAAATCCTGATTGAGTTAATACTTGTGAAATTTGTCCAAGCTCTACACTTCCAGTTTGTGCATATAAAATCATAGATCCAAAGGCAAAAAAAGCAGCTGTTAAAGCTCCCATTGTAAAATACTTAATAGCTGCTTCAATTGCATTTAATCTATTATGCATAGCAATTAGTGTGTATAAAGCCAATGAAGAAGTTTCTAAAGCTACAAAAATAAGTATTAAACTATCTGAACTTGCCATAAACTGAAATCCTGCAATCATAAAAAGATATAGTGCAAAATATTCAGGATATCTAAACTCTTGAAATCTAAGTTTTGCAAAACCTAAAAGTGCAAAGAAAATAGAAGCAATAACTATTATAGCTTGTGCTAAAATAGAGATACCATCAATTAACAATAAATCAAAAAAACCTCTAGCATCAGAGTTAAATCCAAGAACAAAACCCAAATCAACTACTAAAGCTAAAACTGTCAAAGTTAAATAAAAAGATTTATCAAGTTTTTTTGTTGCTAAATCTATACAAAGTATTAATAGTGCTGCAACAATAGCAATTATCATAGGAGTAATAGTACTAAAGTTTAAACTTGCAAAGTCAATAACTATTTTTGGTATATCATTCATTTTTCTACTCCTGAGATACTATTTAAATCAATAATCTTCGCTTGAGCTTCTTTTGTAACTGTTTTAGCATTCATAACTTCTATCATTTTAGAAACACTATTATTTACAGGTTCTAAAATTGGTTTTGGATAAACACCTAAAATAATAACCAAAACAACTAATGGAATAAGCGCACTTAACTCTTTTTTATTTAAATCAAGCAGTTTTTTATTTTCATCTTTTGTAAGCTCTCCAAAAAAAGATTTTTTATACATCACAAGCATATAAATAGCACCTAAAATTATCGTAAGTCCAGCAATTATTGTTAAAAAAGGTGATACTTTAAAAAATCCAAGTAATGATAAAAACTCCCCCACAAAGCCAATAGTTAAAGGAAGTCCAATAGAAGCCATCAACATAATTGCAAAAATAGTTGCATATTTTGGCATCACTTGTGCTAAACCACCAAATTCACTAATTTGTTTTGTATGTCTTCTTTCATATATAACTCCTACAAGCATAAATAATGCACCTGAAACAATACCATGTGAAATCATAAGGAAAATTGCACCAGAAATACCCTCAACATTTAAAGCAAAAATACCTAAAATTATAACTCCCATATGTGATACAGAAGAGTATGCTATAACTTGTTTCATATCTTCTTGAGCAAAAGCAACCATGGCAGTGTAAACAATAGCTATTAGTGCTAATATAGCCATTGGAATTATCATATAAACACTTGCATCAGGAAATAAAGGAAGAGAAAATCTAACAAAACCATATGTTCCCATTTTCAATAAAACTGCTGCAAGTATTACAGAACCAATAGTTGGTGCTTGTCCATGGGCATATGGAAGCCAAGTGTGAAATGGAAACATTGGAACTTTAATAGCAAAACCTGCAAAAAAGGCAAGAAATAGCATAAGTTGCATATCAAAAGGCAGTAATAACATATTCCAATCAAGAAGATTAAAACTCCAATTTCCAGTAGTTTGATAATAAATATACCCTAAATAAAGCATACCAATTAACATAACTAATGAACCTAAAAATGTATATAAAAAGAATTTAATAGCTGCATATATTCTTAGCTTTCCACCCCAAGCACCAATAATATAAAGCATTGGTACAAGCGAAAGCTCCCAAAATAGATAAAATATTATTGCATCCAATGCTAAAAATACTCCAACCATTGTCATTTCTAAAAATAAAACAGTAATAATTAGATTTTTAAGCGCTTTTTTTTCACTAAGAGCAACTAGTGATATCATTGTCATAAATGTAGTCATAATTACTAAAAATAGTGAAATTCCATCAACTCCTACTACATAATTTATTCCATATGTAGGAATAACTAATACTTGCTGTAAGAACTGCATATTAGGATTTGAAACGTCAAAATTTATCCAAACTATTATACTTATAATAAACTCCAATGCAGTTGCTAATATTCCATATGCTTTTATAGAGTCATCTTTTACTAAAAACCCTACTAAAGCTGCAAGTAGTGGGAAAAATATCAATATTGATAAAATATAATCCATATAACTAAACCTTTTAATTTATAAATGCAAGTGTTACACTTAAAAATAGTATAAATGCTACACCAAATGCCATAATTTTTAAAGTATGAGACAAGTTTCCTGATTGAATTGGAGATGAATGAACACCAGTTTTATAAACAGTTTTACCAATTAAATCAACACTAGCATCAATAATTTTCATATCAATAACCCTATAAGCAAATTTTGATAAACAAAAATAAGACTTACATATTACTTTGTCATAAAATTGAGGGATATAGTATTGATTTATCAACACCTTATAAACAAAACTATCTTCCCATTTGTTAGAAAAGCCACCATTTTTATATTTAATTACTGCAAATGCTATACCAAATAGTGCCATTGCACTTGTGATTATTATAAGTATATAAGCAGTTGAATGACTAATATTTGAAGCTTCCCATGTAGGTAAAATATAAGTTACCATATTTACAAATGTATGTTCAAACCATCCTGCAATGATTGCTAATAATGCAAGAGGAATCATAGCTGCAATAACAAAAGGGTATGTTTCATGTGGATGGTAACCAAACTCTTCATATTTAGGTTTTGTAAAAAACACTTGCATAATAAGTCTAAAAGAGTAAAAAGCAGTTAATCCAGCAGTTATCCATAAAATAACCCATAAAAATATTGCATCTGCATTAAAGGCTGCTTCTAAAATTTTATCTTTTGAATAAAATCCAGCAAGAGGAAAAATACCAGCAAGTGCAACTGATGCAATAATCATAATAATTGCAGTTGGCTTCATCTTTTCATACAATCCACCCATTTTTCTAATATCAAGCTCATTACTCATAGCATGCATAACATTTCCTGCACCCAAAAATAGTACTGATTTGAAAAAAGCGTGAGTTACTAAATGAAAAAGTGCAACCCAATAAGCTCCAAGTCCAGCAGCAACAAACATATACCCAAGTTGTGATAAAGTCGAATAAGCAATAATCTTTTTCATATCATTATTTACCAATGCCATAGTTGCAGCAAAAATAGCAACAAATGCTCCTAAACAAGCAATAAAATATCCAAGATTTGGAACTGTTGTATAAATCTCATTTGCTCTTACTATTAAGTAAACACCAGCTGTTACCATTGTTGCTGCATGAATTAGTGCAGATACAGGTGTTGGTCCCTCCATTGCATCAGCAAGCCATGTATGAAAAGGAAATTGTGCTGATTTTCCCATTGCTCCAATAAATAAAAAAATCCCTATAACAGTAATCATAAAAGTACTTAATGAATCAATATTTGAAAATACAATATCATATTGTAAACTTCCAATATTCCAATATATTAAAAAGATACCTACTAACATTCCTAAATCAGCAATTCTATTCATAATAAAAGCCTCATTAGCAGCCCAAGCAGCAGAGTTCTTGTGGTACCAAAAACCAATTAGCAACCAAGAGCAAAGACCTACACCTTCCCAACCTATAAATAATCCAGCAAAATTATCAGACATTACTAAAACAAGCATTGAAAAAACAAAAGCACTTAAGTAAGAGAAGTATCTATTAAAGCCTTTATCATGCTCCATATAGCCTATTGAGTGAATATGTACCATTGTAGAAACAATTGTTACAACACTCATCATTATTACACTTACATGATCAACAACAAAACCAAAAGGAATATCAATATTTCCAACAACAATCCAATCAAGCATTCTTACATGAATAATCTCATTTGTTTTATATACAAAATATAGTAAATTAAATGTAGCAATAGTAGAAACTGCTAACATAAATGATGTAAAAATACCTGTAAAAAGATTTTTTTTACTCATTGCAAAAAGTGCAGCAACTAAAGAACCAACAAGCGGAGCAAATAGTGCTATATATAGATATTTTTCCATCATTAGCCTTTTAATCTTTGCATACTATCTAAATTAATAGTACCAGTTTTTTTATACCATAATATAAGAAGCCCTAAACCAATAGCCACTTCACTTGCAGCAATTGCAATTATAAAAAATGCAAACATTTGTCCTGTTAAATCTGCATGAAACTTCGAAACAGCTGCTAAACCTATATTTACAGAATTTAACATTATCTCTGTTGAGAAAAATAACATTAAAAGATTTTTTCTTCTAATTACTCCTAATAAGCCAATACAAAAAATCAAAGTTGAAAGGATTAAATATGCATTTAAACTCATTTTTCCTCCTTTAACTCATCGATCTCTTTTTCACTTAATTGTGAATATGAGGTATCCATTTTTTTACCAGCTAAAATAATTCCACCAATCATTGAAACAAGTAACATAACAGCAGCAATTTCAAAAGGAACTAAGTATTTAGTAAATAGTATAATTCCAACATCTTGTGCATTTCCCCACTCTGGATGCATTGGAAGATTTGCTTCTACATTTTGACCAATTATAGGAGAAGTGAAAATAATTACAATAAATAAAGCAATAAGTCCACTTAATAAAAATACTAATCTTGGATTTTTAATGCTCTCTTTTACAGTTGATAAGGAGTCAAAAAACATCATTCCAAAGGCATAAAGAGCAACAACAGCACCAGTATAAACAACTATTTGAACTGCGCCTAAGAACTCTGCATCTAATAAAAAGAAAAAGGCTGAAATAAATATCATTCCAGCTGCTAAAGCACTTAAGGCATAAAGGGCATTGTTTGTAAACACAGTTATTAAAAACATAACAACGGTTAAGCTTGCAAATAAGTAAAATGCTACTACTTCAAACAACATTTTTTCTCCTAATATTGAAGTGGAGTTTTTTGGATTTTTTCATCAGCATCAGGAGATACTGCTCCAAAACCTTCATACTCTTTTTGTAAATGTAACTTATCAAGTGGTGTTAATAAGTCTTCTTTTAATGCAAAATGAGCTCTTTGTTCACTCGCATTTTCATATCTTCCTCCATGAACAATAGCAAGTTCAGGACAAACTTCTGCACAATATCCACAAAAAATACATCTTCCCATATTAATTGTGTACTCTAAAACCTCTTTTCTTGAATTTTCATC
Source organism: Malaciobacter sp. (assembly GCF_055140965.1). The sequence continues at coordinate 61,339 of NZ_JBSRRO010000006.1, read as the reverse complement.
TATTTTTGTATCCATTTTAATACAGTTTGAGATACAAATTTTTTCACAAAGTCCACATCCAATACATCTATTTTCTCCTGATTCTAAAAGTGCCAATAACTTATGTACAGCTCTGTATCTAGGTCCTATTGATAACTTTTCTGCTGGATATTGAACAGTATGCATCTTACCTTTAAATAAGGCTTCTCTCATCATATTAAATGTGATTTTAAGCCCAGTAAAAAGCTCACCTTTTAAACTTCTTTTAACTATTTGTTTGAAAACTTCACCATTTGTTTTAGGATAGTTATCATCTTGAACAGTTATATAGTTTTGTACACCAATATTTCTATCTTTAAACTCTTCTAAACCCATCACTCTCTCCTAAAACATCATCACAAAACCAGTAATAAGAATATTTATTACTGCTAATGGCATTAGTATTTTCCAACATAACCACATAAGCTGATCAGGTCTAATATGTGGCCATGAAGCCCTTGTCCATAAAAAGAAAAAGATTAAAAACATTACTTTTAAAACAATTGCCAATCCACCAGGAATAAACCATAAATCATTAAAACCACCAAGAAAAATTAGTGAAACTAAAAAACAAACTGTAAAAAGGTTTGCATACTCACCAATAAAAAACATTCCCCATCTAAGACCTGAATACTCAGTAGCATAACCTGCCACAATCTCAGCTTCATGCTCTAATAAATCAAAAGGTGTTCTATTTGTCTCAGCAAAACCTGCAATTACAAAAAGAATAAAAGCTAAAGGTTGTGACCAAACTAGCCATGAAGTAAATCCTCCTGCTTGATAGTTATTAATATCTATTAAAGATAAACTTCCAACTAACATTAAAGGAGCTAAAAGAGCAAGTCCTGAAACAACCTCATAAGATAAAAGTTGAATAGCAGTTCTAGCCCCACCTAAAAGTGACCATTTATTTGCACTACTCATACCTGCTAAAAGTGGACCATAAAGACCAACAGAAGCAACTCCTAAAACAAATAAAACCCCTACATTAATATCAGCAATAATTGGTCTTACAACATAACCAAATAACTCAAATTCAGGAAAAAATGGAACCGCACTCATTGCAATAAAAGCTGTAGCTGCTGTAATTATTGGAGCTATCATAAATACAGGTCTTGCTGCATTTTGAGGAATAAAATCCTCTTTTGTAAATAGCTTTATTCCATCAGCAACTAATTGCAAAAGACCATATGGTCCAACATTTGATGGACCTAATCTTCTTTGCATATAAGCTAATACTTTTCTTTCAATATATGTAGTAAAACCTGCCAATGCAGAAAATACTGCTAATACAACAATTGCTTTTATTATTGTTTCAATTATAATACTAGTTTCCATTTTAAGCCTTTGTTAGGGAAGCTCTAATAAATCTATATGAATCAAATAACTCTTTAGTTCCATAAGATTTATCAAATGTAGAAACATATGCTATTTCACCATCAATTTGCTCATCAACAAAAACATCTAAATCAAAAGTTCTATTTTTTGTTAGAACTCTTAATTTCTCCTGTGCTTGTAAGTTTAATCTATCAAAGAGTTTTTGAGATACATAAATACCAGTTTTTGCTTTTTGCTTAAACTCATGGGATTTTGCTACAAATTCATTAAATAGATTCATAGGATTTGCTTTATAAATAATAAACTCATCATCATGAACTTGTAGATCTAAAATCTCTGTTCTTTCAAAACTATTATTAACCTTGGTATCTAAATTTTGCAATTCATAACCTCTATGCTCATTTGCATCATTTGAAAAATAGTTTGCTAAAGAGTCAAACTCTACTTGTTTAAATCCACTTGAAAGTGGAAGCTTTACAGTGTAATCAATTGTATGTTCTTGCTTATTTTGTAATAACTCATTTGCAATATCATTTAATACATAACCATTATAAGGTAAAGCAGCGTTTGTAGGAACAACTCTTTTATCAATATTTACAAATGTTCCTTCTTGTTGATTTAGTGCTGGCATATCTAAATTACCATCACCTAAAGCACTTAATTGATAATCAGCTTTTTCATTATATCCAATAGTAAAGCCCTCTTGTTTTTCGTCTAATTGGCAAATTAGACTAACACCTAAAGTATTTGTTTTTGTAGGGATAATTACAATTTCAAACTTAGTATATTTTTCAATCATTGCACAAAGTTTTGCTAAAGTTTTATAATTTGGATGAGTTATTATATCTTCTCCAATAATTAGTGAAAACTTATCTTTTTTAACAAGCATAGAATCAATTAAATCATAAAAGTTTTCATCAAGCCCTACTTCATCTAGAATTTTTGAATAGATATACTCTACTTCTTTTTCTTCTTTTTTTGTTACTAGCTTTTTAATCTCTTTTTCTTCACCACTATCTTCATCTAAAACTTTTTCTATTACTTGCTCTTTTTTTGTTTCAACAACAGTTTTAACTCTTTTTTCTTTTAAAGATTCAAGGTATTTCTTAATATCTTCAGGTAAATTTTCATCTGCAAAGATATCTAAAAGAAGATATAAAACAGCCTCTTCTTTTAAAGGTTGATGATATATAAACTCTGTTGTTTTTCCTTTTTTACCAATTTTTTCCATAATAGGGTCAGCTATTGGATGAAAATATAATCCTGAACCTTTATTTAATATAATAGAGTTATTAAAAGCATATCTTGCATGTGGTAAGTCATGTTTTAAAAATGAACCAACAGATACTACAAAATTTGAATCATGAACATCTTTTAGTGTTGAACCATACAAAGAGTTTCCACTTACTAAACTATACTCTTTTAAAAATCTTTGATATTTAAAAGCATCATCATTTACTAGTTTAAAGTTATACTGCTCTTTTAACTTTTGTAAAATCAATGCTTCTTCATTTGTAATAAATGAGTTAAATTTTATAGTTTTTGCTTTTTTAAATGCATCAATCGCTTCTAAAAAAGCTTTTTCATCTTTTTGTTTTACTTGATTTTCAAAATCATATGCAAATCTTGCCGCTCCATTTAATGTCACATAATGATGGTCATTTGTAACTCTATAAATCTTTAATTTATCATGATTTTGCACAGACTCATGCTTTCTTTCATAATACATCAAAGCACAATCACTTGAGTGAGGATTTGAAGCAGGAATTTTAGTAAGTTCCCATGCATTTGATTTGTATTGGAAATCATTTGATACAAGTGCTCCAACTGGACAAACAGAGATACACTCTCCACAATCTGTACATGAACTTTCATCAAAACCAATAAGAGATTTATTTAGCTTATTCCACATTGAGTATGCATCTTTTGGCATACTATCTTTAAAAGTTTTTGAGATTGCATCAGAGCCCCTTTTTACAGTACTTAAAGCACTTGAACCAATCATATCTTTACATACAGTTACGCATTTTTCGCAAACTATACATAAACCTGGGTCATAATTCATAACTCCCCAATGTTGAGTTGGTCTTGGCACATCTTTAATAGAATAACTTTGAGAATCAACTTTCATATATAAAGTATAATTTTGTAGTTCACACTCTCCACTTTGGTCACATACCCCACACTGCAAAGGGTGATTTACATCATATACTTCCATTATTGCTCTTCTTTCTTTAGCAATATTTTCAGTAGTTGTTTTTACTTGCATTCCATCTTTAGCTTTTGCATTACAAGCATATACTTGTTTTCCATCAGCTTCAACTAGACATAACCTACAAGCAAGAGTAGGAGAGCATCTTGTTAGATAACAAATTGCAGGAACAAATATTCCATTTGCTCTTGCAATATTTAATAAACTCTCTCCCTCTTTTGCTTTACAAAGTTTCCCATCAATGTCTAAAGATATTAAATCACTCACTCTTCAAGCCTTTCTATTTTTACGGGTTTATAAATATAACCACATGATAAGAAATCATTTCCTTTCTTATTTGTAGCACAAATTGCAATTGTATTTTGTAGTGTATCATCAACCACTAATAGTTTTGAAACTTCACCCTCTTTTGAAATTAGTTTTATTTTCGCACCATCTTCAACCTTTGCAATTCTTGCAAAAGATGCACTTGCATAAACTATATTTGAATCTTTTAAACTATCAACATAAGAGTAAATAACTGTTCCATTATAAGGTAAAAGCTCTTCTACTTCTTCCAAATCTTCACATTGAGTATTTATTTGCTTTGAACAAACAATATTAAAATCACTATACTTTTCAATTGCACTTAAAATTTTTAAAATATTATCAACTCTTTTATGAGAAAAAATATCATCGCCAACTAGTATAATTTTAGAACTCTTATTTGAACTCTTTTCTAAAGCCTCTTCAAACTCTTCTTCTCCAGCACTTGATTCTGCTGAGATATAACCAATATCCAAATCATCTATATAAGCTTGCACTTTATCACTTGTATTTTTTGCAAAAGTATCCAATAACAATGCACTAATTCCCTCTTCACTTCCAGCTTCATACTTAATAAATTGTGTATAAAAATCTTTTAAAGCTAAGCTATCAACTGCATGCATATATATAACTTCTGCGTTATTACTCTTTTTTGCTTCATTTATAGCATCAACAGTTTGTTTATTTGTATTTGCTAAGAACTCTCCAAAACATAAAATATAATCACTATTTTTTAAAATATCTAAATTTTTCATACTATTACTCTTCTTCTTTGGTTTCTATCTCTTTTTTTTCAGCTTGCACTTTTTTTACTACTATTGTCCAATCAACCTCGTTAAACTTAATAGAGTTCATAAGTGTATAGCCATTTTCATATATCAAATCTGCACTTTTTTGAACAGCTGAGAAATCTCCTATTTCAAATAAGAAAATAGCATTTTCTCCATCTTTAACATCAGTTTTCATTAATTCTAACATTCTGTCATAAAAGTTATCTTTTAGTAATCTCAAATCAAATCTTTTCATAATTTAGCCCTATCTATCAATTTCACCAAATACCAAGTTAAGGTTACCAATCAAAGTAACCACATCCGCCAACTGATGTCCTGGTAATAAATCTTCTAAAAGACCCGTATGAAAAAAGCTTGGGGCTCTAACTTTTAACTTATAAGCATATGGTGTTCCATCACTTACAACCATGTATCCCAATTCACCTTTTGGAGATTCAGTTGCAACATAAACCTCACCTTTTGGAGGTCTCATTCCTTGTGTTACTAAAACAAAATGTTGCATAAGTGAATAGTTTTGAGTCATGATTTGCTCTTTTGGTGCTGAAATATAATCAGGGGCATGAGCCATAAGTTCACATTTACTTTCTTCATACATTGGAATAAGTTGTCTTAATATTTTAATTGACTCTCTTATTTCTTGCATATAACACTTATATCTTCCATACGCATCACATGTAGTTGCTATAGGAATATCAAAATCAAGTTCAGAATATATTCCATAAGGCATCTCTTTTCTTAAATCCCATTTAGTACCAGTTGCTCTTAAAGCAACTCCTGTTACTCCCCAAGATTTTGCAAGTTTGGAAGTTATGATACCTACATTTTCAAGTCTCATTCTCCAGATTCTATTTTCAGTTAATAAGCCCTCATATTTTTCAACTTCAACTTCTAATACTTTTAAGAATTTTTCTAAATCTTTACACCAATCATTTGGTAAATCCAAGGGAACTCCACCAATTCTAACTGCACTATGAGTAAGTCTTGCACCACAGTAATCCTCAATAAGGTCCATAGCAAATTCTCTTTCTCTAAATGTATATAAAAATACACTCATAGCACCAACATCAAGTGCATGGGTTGCTAGCCAAAAAAGATGAGAAATTACTCTGTTTAGTTCTAAAAGCATTGTTCTAATTATCTCAGCACGTCTTGGTGCTTCAATTCCTAAAAGCTTTTCAATAGCTAATGCAAAGCCATAATTATTTGAAGTAGAAGCTATATAATCCATTCTATCAGTAGTAGGCAAAAACTCATTATAAATCATGTTTTCAGCCATCTTTTCCATACCTCTATGCAAGTAACCAATATCAGGTCTAGCTTTTACTACCTCTTCTCCTTGAAGTTCTAAAATAAGTCTCATTTGACCATGTGCAGAGGGATGTTGTGGTCCAAAATTAACCACCATTGTATTATCTTCTCTTTCAAAGTTAATATTTTCAAAAAAAGGTTTTAATCTATTAGGTGTTTGTTGTTGCATATTTACCTTCTTTCTTTTAAAGTCACAGACTCTTCTTCTTTGAATTTTTTGATAAGTTTAACTCCACCTTCTTCTTGATAAGCAAGTGGTGTATGCTCTGGCTCTTTTCCATTCGTAATATCAGTGCCATAAGGAACCTCATGACCTAATCTTGCAAATCTTGTAGTATCATATCTATCAATAGCAGCAGCATCTCTAATTTCTGGACCTATTATTTCCCTTGCTTCTTTTCCAAAAATCTTATCTACTTCATACCACGATGCAGCTTCATCACCATGTAAAGGATATGTTTTTCTCAATGGATGATCATGCCAATCATTTGGCATTAGTATTCTTTTCATATTTGGGTGATTTATGATTTTTACTCCATACATATCATACATCTCCCTTTCTGACCAATTTGCCATTTTAAAAAGTGAATAAACAGAGTTTAACTCTTCTTTTTCTTCTATAAAACACTTAAGTCTTAATCTTTTATGTTTACTCATTGATAAGAATTCATAAAAGATTTCAAATCCACCCTTTGATGAAATATAATCAATAGCTGAGATATCAATAAGCATATCGTATTGAAGTTCATTTTTTAAAATCTCTATTGCATTTATATTCTCTTTTGGATTTATATAAACAACCAAATGCTCTTTTTGTATATACTTATCAAGTATTTTTACTTTTGAAGAGAGTAATTCTACATCATCTAAAAAGATTTTATCTTGACAAACATCAACTTTAGGAATTGATGGAGTAATATAAAACCTATCACTAAAATATGATTTATTTTGTACATCATCTTTTGGTTTGTATTGTCTCATACTAACCTCTTTTTCTTGATTGATCTAAAGATTGATTCTTTTCTAATCTTTTTTTGAAGCATCATAAGTGCGTATTGTAAACTTTCAGGTCGTGGTGCGCATCCAGGTAAATATATATCAACAGGAACTATTCTATCTGCACCTTGAACAGTTGCATATGTATTAAACATACCTCCTGTATTTGCACATGAACCCATAGATATAACCCACTTTGGATCGGGCATTTGATCATACAATCTTCTCATAAATTCAGCATGTTTTTTAGTTAATGTTCCAGCGATTACAATCACATCAGCTTGTCTAGGACTTGCTCTAAAAATTGTCCCAAATCTATCAAAATCATATCTTGAAGCACCTGTTGCCATCATCTCAATTGCACAACATGCAAGTCCATAAGTCAAAGGCCACAAAGAGTTACTTCGACCCCAGTTTACAAGCTTATCTACCGTTGTTAAAGCAATAGGAGCTCCACCATCAGCTAAATAGTTTACTTTATGCTGTGCCATTCTAAAGCTCCTTTTTTCCATGCATATATAAAACCAATTGTTAAAAGTAAAATAAACAATATCATTTCAACAAAACCAAACCAACCTAATATTTGAAAGTTAATTGCCCAAGGAAACATAAATATTATTTCAATATCAAATAAAATAAATAATAATGCCATTAGATAAAACTGTACTGATATTGTATTGGGTTGTTTGGTAACCTCAGGTCCACACTCATATAAGGATACTTTTAATTTTTCAGTATTTAATCTTGCAATTTTTCTACTTATTACTCTTGCAAGATATACGGTTAAGATAAAAGCAGTAAATGTTAAAACAAACATAACAAATACACCAAAATACGGATGAGAAAACTCCATATGTGACATCATATATCCTTAAGATCTAATTTTTACACTTAAATGTTGATTAATTATTTTTTTAATCCTATCTAATATCTACTAAAGCTATACTTATGCTACTATGGGCTTTTTGCTTAAATTAAATAAATTTTTTTAAACTATTTTTAAAACCAAAGAAATCAATCACTTAAACTTTAAATTATATTATCTTAATATAAAAATTACTTTAGCTTATAAATATTTTAGCTCATAAATCCCATTTTATTTTCACTATCAAAATTACCTTTTAACTCTTTTTCTATTTGATCTTTAAAGGCCTCAACTGTAAAAATAGGCTCTTCATCTAAAGCGACTTTATAAGCAGTATTTTTTATAACTAATTCTATTTGTCCACCTGTAAGTTCATATGATAATAATTGCTCTAAATCAAAATCATCACTTAAAGGTAGTTTTTCAGGTAATAGTTTTTTCCAAAGCTCTTCTCTTTGCTTTAAAGTTGGTTTTTTAAACTCAATTTTATAATTAAATCTTCTTGAAAATGCAGTATCAATTGACTCTAAAAGGTTTGTTGTTGCTATTAAAATACCATCAAATCTTTCAATTTGTTCTAGGAAAATATTTTGCATTTGATTATGCATTTTTTCACTTCCACTATTTGAGCCACTACTTCTTGCACTTAAAAATTGATCTGCTTCATTTAAAAGTAAAACTGGTTCTGATTTTGTTTTTTCTACCAAATCTTTATATGTATCAAAAATATTTCTAACATTTTTTTCACTCTCACCCACATACATAGATAAAATCTTACTACAGTCAAAACTTAATACTTCTCTTTTCAATGATTTTGCTAAAGCAAGTGCTGTTAGAGTCTTTCCTGTTCCTGCAAAACCATAAAAGATAATTCTTGCATCAATTCCTCTTCTTTTCTCTTTTATACCCCACTGTTTTAACTTATTTAAAACATTTTTATCTACTTGCTTTAAAAGTGAATTTAGTGTCTCTTTAGTCTTGTCATTTAAAACTACATCTTCTAAAGTTTTAGTAGTTGAGATAAGTTCAAACATATCTTGTTCTTTAATAACTGTATTTAACTTTAGTTTCGATCTTCTTGACTTTTTCTTTGTTGGGTGAGAAATCTTATATAAAATCTCATCTGGAATAAAGAAGTTTCTATTTATTCCTCCAAAAGGAGTTAAAACTTCATCATAATCAATTAGATTTTTTGAAACTAACTTTGAACTCTCTTCTAGTAAACTTCTAAATTTTATCTTTTCATAATCATCACTTGAAATTAGTTCAATTAAAGAGTTCATATCTCTAATTGTTCCATCACCACCTGAATACTCTTCTTTTAAAAGTGCTAAAAATATTGTTTGCTCTTGTTCTTCTAAAGAGTGCTCTTTAAAAAAATCTTCAAGCATAATATCTTTTTCTGTAACTTTAACTCTCTCTTTTATTCTATTTTCAAGCATCAATAGTTTTGATTTTAATCTATTTCTATTAGGTGAATTCTCATCAAAATTTCTTTTTACCATGTTTAATTGTTTTGCTAAATCAATTTTAAAAAATTGATCTTGCAAATACTCTAAATGGTCACTATATTTTTTTATCTCTGGCAATACAAACTCTAAAGAGCCCTCTTCTAAAAGTTTTAAAAATGCTGTTGATAAAGAAATATTTGAATTTAATAACTCTAATTTTGAAATATCACTAATTTTTACATGTTCAAAACTATTATGAACTAACCAACCAAGTTCTAAAAGTGATTTAATCTCTTCTACTTTATAAAGATGCTCGAAACTTTTTACATCATAAAATTCACTTAAAACATCTACAACAACCAAAGAATCTCTTCCAATAATATACTCTTTTGTAAGAAATTGAAGTATTTTTGCTTCTTCAATAGTACATTTTAGTTGCGCAAAAAATGCTGTTTTACTTACATCTTTTGCTTTAATAAACTCGATTATTTCATTCATTGTTTAACTTATCCTGTAATAAATTGTAAAATTTTTCTAAACTGTTTTTTTCTTTAAAATCTAGTTTAGTATTATTAATAAGAATGCTATTTTGTTCAATTTTTGTCTTTTTTATATCTTTATATAAAATCTCAACTCTGTTTTTATCCAAATCAATCTCAAAACTATTCTTTAAAACCAAAACTTTATTTTGACAAATAGCTTTATATGAACCTTTTGAATAAATATACATTTGACAATCTTGTTTTTTTATAAACTCTTCTAGCTTATTTAGATTTATATTATCGTATATATTTAAACCCACTAATAAAACAATAATAAAACCAAAAAAAAGTATAAAAATCATAGCACCTCTTCTTAATTAAAGTAAGATAATACATTAATATCTCTTAACTATCTATGAGCTTTAAAATATAAGTATTTATAGGCTTATATCTTAATTTAAGATTAGTTTTCATATTATTTGATTTTTATTATCAATAAGTTTTAAAACCAAACTTTTTAATTCTATTTCTTATAAATATATTTTATATTTATTCTTAGAATTAAAAAAGAATTAATAGTTTTATATCTTATAAATTATTGTAATTAAAGAGCTTAGATAATCTAACTTAGGTGGTATTTATACTCAAACAAATCAAAAAAGCATAGGAAGGTATATGAAATTTTTATCATCAATAGCTATTACTTTATTACTTTTTACAGGGTGTGCAAACCTTGGATTAAATACAAATAAAGTAAAGCCAAAACAAGAGTTAATTGAAGATGCAAACAATGGAAATACAAAAGCAATTCTTGCATTAGCAAAAAACTATAATTTCCCTAAAACAAAAGAGGGATTATACTATTTTAATAAATGGTACGAAGAACTTTTAAATGTAAAAAGTTCAGAAAATTTAACAGAAATTGCAAAAATTTATGAAGAATATAATGATATGTTCATAAATGGTAAAGAAAAAACTGTAAAACTTTATGAAAAAGCCATAGAACTTAATAGTAAAGATGCCTCAGTTGAACTTATTAAATATTATACTAAAAACTACAAATATGAAAAAGCAAAAGCTTTACAAGAAAAAGTAATTGATGAACTATCAGAAAAACAATTAGCTGATTTATATATTTTCTACAATGATAAATATAAAAAAGAGCAATTAGCTACTATTAAAGAGTTTATGGATAAAAAAGGTTATAAAGAACCATTTGAAGTTGCAATCAAAAATCTAAGAAGAGCAGCATACCAAAATAAAGATAGTGAAGTAAATAGCTTTATTAATGAAACAATTGACACAAAAGATTCAAAAAAGATTTTTCTTCTTGCAGATAAATTAAAAAGATTTTATAAATACAAAGAATCAATTAGAGCATATGAAGCTGGGCTTAAAATAGACAATACAAATGCACAAGCATACTATAAAATTGCTAAAATGTATAAAAGTGGTAACTACAAGCAAAAGTTAAAAGCAGACAAAGATGAAGCTGCAAAATATTTAGAAAAAGCAGCACTTTTAAAACATAAAGAAGCAGCAGCAGAGTTATTAAAATATTACTCTGAAAAACCAGAATTAATGGACAAATTCTTTGCAATAAAATCAAAACTAGAAGAATCAAATGAGGGTAAACTATTTGTTGCTAGATATTATGATAAAAAAAGATATGACCAAAAAGCAAATGCAATATATAATGAATTAGCAAAAGATGGAAACAAAGAAGCAATTTTAGAACTTGCTACTAAAAAACCATCAAAATACAACTTCAATCCAGAAGAGTATAAACTAACTCTTAAATGGCAAGACTATATTTTAAAAAGTGATGATATTGAACTAAAAAAAGAGTTAGAGAAAAAGTTGACTTCTTCATATGGATATAGAGATTACTTTAATGAAACAAAAGAGAAATTAAAAGATCTTCCAACAAATGAAAAAACAGATATCTTAGAACTTAGAAAATCAGCTTTATACAATAAATATAGAAAACCTGAAATTGCAATTGAATATTACAAAAAGGGTGTAGCAGCAGGTGATGTAAAAAGTGCAAAAAATCTTGCAAGATTTTATCTTAGTTCAAAACAACAAAAATATAATGAAGCTATAAAAGTATATGAAGACCTTCATAAAAGAGGTGACCTAGAAGCTACAAGACTGCTTGCAGAATTATATATAAATCCTCCATACTATCTTAAAGATTTCAAAAAAGAGCCTGAAAAAGGTCTTGCAATTTATGAAGATTTAGCTTCAAAAGGAAATATAGACTCAATTAATAGACTTGTAAATCTTTACCTTTGTGGAAGTTGCAAAGATAGTGAATCTATTGTCAACTACAAAAAAGGTTTTAAATACTCTAAAGAACTTCTAGAAAAAAGAGGTTCAGCAAGAGATTATGCAAATATTGCTTGGTCATATCACTATGGAAAAGGTGTTGATATAGATTTATTAAAAGCCAAAGAGTACTATGAAGAGGCTGCAAAAAGAGGTTATGCATCAGCGTACTATAATCTTGCTTGGTTATATTATAAAAATGATGACTATAAAGGGCAAATAATTGAACTTAATTATGAAAAAGCAAAAGAGTATTTAGAACTTGGAGCAAAAGAGAGAAATAGCGCTTGTATAAATCTTCTTGGAGTTTTTTATAAAAAGGGATATGCAGTAAAAAAAGATATGGAAAAAGCAGTAGCTCTTTTCAAAATAATTTATAGATATGACAGATATGCTTCTTTTCATTTAGGTGAATACTATAATGAGAAAAAAGATTATAAAGAAGCAGTAAAATATTATAAAATTTCAGATGAAAGAGGAAATGCTGGTGCTAGTATTGAGCTTGGAGTTATTTATGAAAAAGGTTTACTAGGTAAAAAAGATGTGAAAACTGCTTTAAAATACTATGAAAAAGCTTTTAGAAATAGTGAAGATGAAACTCAAAAAGGTATTGCTGCATACAATATAGGTATTATTTATCAATATGGTAAAGGTGAAATAGAAAAAGATCTGAAAAAAGCAAAAGCTTACTTAGAAGTTTCAACTTATAAAAAGGCTAAAACTCAACTAAAACTAATAAAATAAGTAAGAACTTCTTACTTATTTTAAAAATAGCTTTGAAATAACATCAAGATTATTGAGATAGTAAAAATGGAAACTAATGTTTGTGTTGTAATAATTGCAGACATTAGTTTCAAATCTCCCCCTAACTCCCTTGCAAGAATATAAGCACTAGAAGCTGTTGGCATTGAGCCAAATAAGACTAAAATAGTTAAAGCCTGACCTGTAATACCAAAATTTATTCCAATAAAAAATATTAGCACAGGAAAAATAGCTAGTTTTAAAAATAAAGAACTAAATAGTTCTAATTTTACCTCTTTTATATGTTTTATATGAAGCCCTACTCCAACTGATAAAAGTCCTAGTGGTAAAGCTGCTGAACTTAATATACCAAGAGTATTTTCAATAGGAGCAAATAATCTTATACCAAAATAGTTTAATAAACCACCAATAACACACCCTAAAATCAAAGGATTTTTTAAAATTGATTTTGTAAATGATTTTATATTAATCTTATTATTTGAAGCATATATTGAAAAGATTCCTATACAAAATATATTTATAGCAGGTATCATAAAAGTCATAAGAAGAGCTGCTAAAACCAAACCACTATCACCAAAAAGTGCATCTGTTAAAGCTAAAAAAACATAACTATTAAATCTTATTGCACCTTGATATACAGAAGTAAAAGCCTTACCTTCAAAAAGAAAAACATATTTTGAAAGAAACATTAAAAAAAGAGTTAAAACAACAAGTGTTACTAGCCCTGTTGAGACAAAAGATACTCCATTAATATCATCTAAAGAGGCAGTTGATAGTTTGTATATTAATAAAGCAGGGAAAAGAGCATAATAAGTAAATTTATCTGCATACTGCCAAAACTCTAAACTTGGAAACTCTATTTTTTTGAAAGTATATCCAAGTAGTATAAGAAAAAATATAGGCAAAAGTGCCACTACAATAGTTTGCATAAACTCTCCTATAGCAATTAATATAAAATAAATTTGATTATACAACCTTTATTTATATTTTTAATTAAGCTATATTCTTATAAATAAAATTTAATTTTTCATAAGATTAAAAAATTAAATCTCTTCTAATTTTACATCATATTCATGAATTATGGCATCAAGATTTAATTGAGTTTCTTCAAGCTTTTCAAACTTCTCTTCAACTTCTTTTTCATACTTTAGAATTATTTGAGATAGTTCAATTATCTTACTATTATCTCCTGCATTTGAAGCTTGAATAAGTTCTGCTTGCTCTTTTGTATCAAATCCTCTAACTGTATGATTCTTTGCTCATATTTGTCAACTTCTTTTTTCAAAGGATTTGTTTGTTTATTTCTTTCTTGAATAAGTGCAGCTCTTATTTTTTTATTCTCTTTTTTATTTACCTTAGGAGCTTTTTTTACTTTTTCTTCAACTTCTTCATCTTCCCAACCAATTTTTTCTAAAAACTCATCATATGTTCCATCAAAATAAATAGCTTCATCTTTTGCAAACACAATCAACCTATCACACACTTGACGTAATAGTTCTTCACTATGGGTAACAATAATACAAGAACCCTCAAAATTCTTAATAGCTTTTGTCAAAGAGTCTATTGATTGCATATCTAAGTGGTTTGTAGGCTCATCTAAAAATAGAAGATTTACATCTCTTGCTAAAATTTGAGCCAACATAACTCTACTTTTTTCTCCACCTGAAAGTAATGATATTTTTTTCTTTACATCATCTCCACTAAACATCATAGAACCACAAATACTTCTAACAGTAGATTCTGGTAACTTTGAATTACCAAGATACACCTCATCCATAATTGTATTTTTTGGATTTAAATGCGAGATATTTGTTTGACCAAAGTGAGCAAATGAAGTAGAAGTATGATAAGTTACTGTTCCATCTATTTGTTTTAGCTCTTGTGCAATAGTATTTAATAAAGTTGATTTACCCTTACCATTTTTACCTATAATTCCCAAGGTTTCTGACTTATTTAAAGAAAAAGAGATATTTTTAAATAAAATATTATCTTTTGTATATCCAAAGCTTAGATCTTTTACATCTAATAATACTTTTGCAGGTGTATTTTTAAAATTGAAATCAAAATCAATAGTTGCTTCATGCACTATATCCTCCATCTCATCCATCTTTTCTAATAGTTTTACTTTAGATTGTGCTTGTGCTGCTGTTGAAGCTCTTGCTTTGTTTTTGGCAATAAACTCCTCTAACTCTTTTCTTTTTTTATCTTGTGCAATTTTTTGTTTTTCATGGTGTTCATCATTTGCTTCAATTTGTTCATAAAACTTATGAGTATTACCCTCCAAAATAAATAGACTTTTTCTAATAATCCCCATAGTATGAGTAGTAATAGCATCCATAAAATCCCTATCATGGGTAATAAGAATAACTTCACCATCAAAATTTTTTAAGAAGTTTTTCAACCATCTTAAAGATAAAATATCTAAGTAGTTAGTAGGCTCATCTAAAAGTAAAAGATTTGGTTCAGTGATCAATAGCTTTGCTAAATTAATTCTGATTTGATAACCACCTGAAAAAGATAAAGGATCTTTTTCTAAATCCTCTTTTGAAAAACCCAAACCAAAAAGTATCTTTTCAACTTTGTAAATACTATATTTATCCTCTTCACTTAAAGCAAGTGCAGTCTCATCTCTTAAACTCTTTTTGGTAAACTCAAGATGTTGTTTCAAAGCACCAATTTTATAGCCTTTAGGAATTAATATCTCCCCCGCATCACAAGACTCTTCTTGCAAAATAAGTTTAAATAAAGTAGATTTACCAGAACCATTTCTACCTACTAAACCTACCCTATTTCCTGAGTTTAATCTAAAACTCAAATCAGAAAAAAGCTCTTTTGTTCCAAATTTTTTTGTTATATTTGATAGTTGTATCATTTAAATATTCTTTTTCATATTATTGTATTTATTGTTTTTATCAATAGAAATCATATTCTATCTAAATGGTGCTTTTAATTATTTGTACAATTATAAAAGATAAATATTTCAATTTATTTCAGATAACAATGTATGTCCCAATTTTTCTACAATACCAACTACTAAAGCATTTCCCATTAAAAAAGCTCTTTTACTATCAGAAACACCTACAGTATGATTATCAGGAAACATATTTAGCCGTTCAAGCTCAAGAGGAGTTAATCTTCTATATTTTCCATTAACTTTCACTACATGTTTAAACCGAGAAGGACTTGCTCCTCCTTCACCTGTAATAATTGTACGAGATGGTTTTTCTAAACAATCAGGAAATCCCATACTTCCCTCTGTATACAAATACTTATGTCCGGTAATCTTATTTATTCTTTCTATAGACTTTGCACCTTTTTGATATTCCCATTTTTTCAATTCTTCTGAGTCTATATAAAACTCTTTGGGTATATTCTTTTCATCTTCTAAGAAATCCCTTAAAACAGAAGTTTTCCCATTATAGTTGGCACTGCATTTTACAGTATAATATATACCATTAATCATATATCCAGTATCTAAAAATGCATTTTTCTTTGGTGTTTCTTTATTGAAGTTATTTGTAATATCAACCAAGTCATTACTTAACTTATTAATTAATAAGTCATTTTCTACTATTTCATTTATAGGAAATGTTTTTGCGAAAATTCCAGTATGATTTAAAATTTCTAATGAATTGTTTTCTTTTAAGATATTATAAGATTTAGTATTTTGTTTTGTAGCAAAAATAAAAATACGTCTTCTTCTTTGAGGCATGCCATAGTCACTTGCATTTATAACTCTCCACTCAACTGCGTAACCCAATTCATTTAAAGAAGATAAAATAATTGCAAAATCTCTTCCTCTCTGACTTGCTGGTGATTTTAGCAAACGATCTACATTTTCTAATAATAAATATTTTGGAGCATTTTCCTTTTTATCTCTAATAATTCTATATATTTCCCACCATAAAACACCTTTTTTACCTACTAATCCATGAGAATTTTTTAAAGTACTTGCAACGGAATAGTCTTGACAAGGAAATCCACCAACAAGCAAGTCATGATCTGGTATATCTGATACATCAACAGTTGCAATATCCTCATTGCAGTGATTTTCAAAACCAAATCTAGCACAATATATATCAGATGCATGTTGAGTCTTAGTAGAAGGTTCCCACTGATTACTCCATACAACTTTAAATTCACTATTATTTCTTTTTACTTTTTCTAATCCTATACGAAAACCACCAACACCTGCAAATAATTCAATTGTTTTAATAGTTTGATTTGTAACATTCATTTGCTTATTCATATTTTTTTGTTCTTCTACCTTTTGATAAAAACTAAATAAATTTGGTGTTTTCATACTAAATCCTTATCTTTTAAGAAAGTATACACTCAAATTAAAATTTTATTTTATTTCATTACAATTTGTAATATTTATAGATTTCAAATTATACTTAATTTCTTTAATAAATCTAATTAATAAGATTTTTAGTATTCAATTGTTCCTCTATATATTTTGCATTTAGCCAAAAACATTTTTTAACTTCTTTTGTACCGTACCCTGTATCAATTTTATCATTTGAATTTCTTCCATGTGGACGAACATGTGCAACAGCATTTTCTTTTATTGATGGTAATTTATATGCTTGTTTATTTTTAATTCTTTTTACTGTTTCTTCCCATACCCATTTAACACTGTCTATATCTTTCATAGGGAAATTCCAAAATTTTACATTTCTTAATACATCAAAACCTTCTTTTGTTTTTTGAAATATTACAAAAAGAAATCTTTTTTCATTTAATTGATTAAAGAAATCAGATTCTTCCCATATTTCATTTACAATTTCTTTATATCTAAATATTGGAAAAGAAATTGATTCTACAAGTTTTCCAGAGGGTTCTAAAGCAACCACCTTTAATGTAATATTTGCTTTTTCAAACTCTTCAATTTTATTTGAACTTGCACCTAAAAGTTTATTAATAAGTAATCTACGATGATTCTTAGGTCGTTTTTTATAATGCAAAGAAAAACTCTCTTCTATCTCTAAATTTGTTTTATTAAGATATTTATTAAATCTAGAATAAATATTTTCTTCAATTGTTAAAGGTAACTTTTTATCTTTATCAATTAAACTAATAGTATTCTTATCTTCTTTTCCTAAAAACCTCTGAATAAGATAATTTATATATGTTGTTTTTAAAGAAAAAGCACGAGGTTTCGCACTAATACTATTATTTGGTTGTGGTCTTCTATCTGTAGATTTACTTGCTTTTGTTGCAGCACCTAAATAAGCAGTATCTCCTTCTGATAATAGATGAGCTTCTCCAGCCTTAATCTTATTAACAATAGTCTCCCAATCTTTTTTTATTTGTACAATATCAGCTTCAGATATTTCTGACAATAAATTTAAAAGTTTTACAAACTTAAATTTATAATCTAAAATACTTTTATCTTTTTCAAATAAATAAAACATCAATAAAAGTAATTTATTCTTCTTTAAAAAAGAACTTGTATCCCATACTTCATCAATAATACTCATATAATCAATCATAGAAAAAACTAATCTTTCTTTAGCTGAATATTTATTTTTTGTATGCTTTTTTAGTGGTGTTGTCTTAAGTTCAACTCCTGCATATTTAAAGTCTGGTGATTTATCACTATTATTTCTTATCCCAAAAAGATATTCTTCAATAATATCTCCAAATAAACCTTTACGTTTTCCTTTGTATTTTAAAATTTCTGTACTAAGATATATCGTATCAGACTCATCTAAAATATCTCTTAAACTTTTTTCTAAAAACTGTTTAGAATATTTAAATATTGATGAACTAGAAGTATTGTCATAATTAACTTTCATAAGTAAACTCTTTTAAATTTTTAACAACTATTCTATCTAATAAATAATTACACTAAAGTGATTCTTTCATCATTCATAATAAATCTTTACTTCTCAACCAAATCATAAAGTGCTTGTATCTCTTCTTTCCAAATTGTTTCATCAATTGTTTCAAGAACTAAAGGGATATCATCCATTCTTTCATCATTCATAATAAACTTAAAAGCATCCCAACCTATTTGTCCCATTCCAAGGCTATGGTGTCTGTCCACTCTACTTCCAAGTTCTGGTTTTGAATCATTTATATGCATTCCCATAAGATATTTTGAGCCTACTATTTCATCAAACTCTTTCCATGTTTTATCATAAGCTTCTTTAGTTCTTATATCATATCCAGCTGTAAACATATGACATGTATCAATACATACACCAATTCTACTTTTATCTTCAATCTTATCAATTATATAAGCTAAGTGTTCAAATTTATACCCTAAGTTGCTTCCTTGCCCTGCTGTGTTTTCAATAACAAGTTTTACATCATTTGTCTCATCTATTGCTTGATTTAAAGATAGTGCAATTCTATCTAAACACTCATCTTCACTTATTTTTCTTAGGTGACTTCCTGGATGAAAGTTTAATCTATCAAGTTTTAATATTTCACATCTTTGTATTTCATGCAAAAACCCATCAAGTGATTTTTGTCTTTTTTCTTCTTCTGGATGTCCAAGATTGATTAAATAACTATCATGAGGTAAGATATGTTTTGTTTGGACACCACTTTTTTCTAACTCTTCAAACCACTTATCTAAAGTTTTTGTATCAAAATCTTTTGCTCTCCATTGTCTTTGGTTTTTTACAAATAAAGCAAAAGCTTTACATCCTAACTCTTTTGCGTTTATTGGTGCATTATAAACTCCACCACTTGCACTTACATGAGCTCCAACATATTTCATTATATTTCCTATTTTTAAAAATATAATACAAAAATGCTTCTTTAAAGAAAATATAGTTTTAAAACTATAAAATTTTACAAACTCTATGAAAGTTTAAATTATTTGAAGTATTTAAACTATATCTTACTTGACAACTCTTTTTTATGTAAAACATGTTTTAATCTAATAATTAATATACAAATATATTTGTTTGACTCTTAGTTACTACTTCATTTAATTATTTTTAAAATTAAGAGTTATATAAAAAAGATGAAAAGGCAACATTAATGAAAAAAATAGTAATCATTGGTGGTGGATATGCAGGAATTTATGCATTAAGAGAATTGGTTAAAAATAAAAATATCAAAATAACACTTATTGATAAACATACATATCACAATTTACAACCAGAAGTTTATGATTTAATAGCAAATAAATCAAACTTTGCAGATGTTACGATTGATTTAACTACTTTATGTATGGGATTTAATCACAACCACCTAGAATTTAAAAATTTAAAAGTAAGAAAAATAGATAAAGAAAATAAAAAAATCTATACAGAAGAGAAAGAGATTGTTGAGTTTGATTATCTAATATTAGCAGCTGGAACAAGAACTTTTTTTCCTCCTCAAGTACCTGGATTAAATCACGCTGATGATATAAAAAAACTTCACAGAGCAATTGTTTTTAAACAAAGTTTTGAAAAACAACTATTTGAAAAAATAAAAAATGAAGCAAAACAGTGTGCAGATACGCATATACTTGTAGTTGGAGCTGGTTTATCAGGGGTTGAAATTGCAGCTGAAATGGCATATTTTTCAAACAAATTTTTTAAAAGAGGAAATTTCTCTTGTGAGAATCTAAAAATATCTTTAGTAAGTAGTTCAGCTAGTATATTGCCAGGACTTACACAACAGCTTATAAATATTTCTCAAGAGAGATTAAAATCTTTAGGAATAAATATAATAACAAATACAAAACTTGAAAAAGTAGAAGATGGTTACTGTTTTTTATCAAATGGCACTAAAATAAATCACTCTTTTGTAATTTTTACAGGTGGAGTTGAGGCTTCTCCTCTTACTGCTGAGTTAGATATAAAAACAAACCCAAAAGGGCAAGTTATTGTAAATGAACACATGCAAGTACTTGAACATGAAAATATTTATGCCATTGGAGATATTGCAGAAATTAGAAATAACAATGATGAAATAATGCCTCCAAATGAATGTTACTATTGCTAGAATAAGTGGTTCACTAGCAGGGAGAAATGTTTTAAAATCACTTGAAAATAAAACTCTTGTTAAAACTAATCCTAAACTTGATGGAATACTTATCGCACTTGGAGGAGAGTATGCAGCTGGAAATCTTTTTGGACTTATTCATGTAAAGGGTAAACTTGCATATTACATTAAAAAATTTGTTTTTCACTCATATAGAAAACCTTTGCTTAAACTTATTAAACTAGGTTATAATAGATTTAGAAAATTTCAACATTAAATAGCCTAACTGGCTATTTAATAATAAAATAATATCTTAAGTAACAAATGTATACAATACTAGTAAATAAAATAATTTTGGGCACTAATGGAAAAATCAATAACATATAAAAAACTTATCACACGAATAATTCTTCTTACTCTTGTAATTACACTTTCAGTAGCTTTTATTTATGGAGAGTATTTAAAAAGAGATGCCATTGAAAGACTAACTAAAATTGATGCTAAAAAAACCAGCAAACTAATATTTCAATCTTTATACTCAGCAATGGAAAAAGGCTGGACAAAAGAGGATTTAGAAAATATAATTGATAGAGTAAATACTATTGATGATGAGATGATTGTGCATGTTTATAGAAGTCCAATAGTTGCAGAAGTTTATGGAGATATAAAAGCTGATGCAAAAGCAAGAAAAGCAAATCCTTTTGTAAAACAAGCTTTAAATAATGAGGAAGTATTAAATATCATAGATGATAGTATGATTCAATTTTTTTATCCAATTATAGCAGAACAGCAATGCCTAAAGTGCCATACAAATGCAAAAGAAAATGATGTTCTTGGAGTTATTGATATATCTTATCCAATAAATGATTTAAAAGTATCACTATCTACAATGATAAACTTTTTTGCTTTATTTATTGTTATGTTTTCTATTATTGTATTTTTATCTTTATACTTTGAGTTTGATAAATATTTAGTAAAACCTATAAAAGTATTTGTAGATAAAATAAATGATATTTCTGAAAATAAAGATATAAAACAAAGAGTAAAAATAGATAATAAAATCAAAGAAATAACTTCTATGCAAAAAGTATTTAATAATATGCTTGACTCTTTAGAATATCAGTTTTACAATGATGAATTAACTGACCTTCCAAATAGAAAAAAACTTCTTGAAATAGTAAATAAAGATAAATATGCTTCGTTAATGCTTATAAATATAGATAAGTTTCAAGAAATAAATGATTTATATGGTGATGAAGTTGGAAATGAACTATTAGTTTATATTTCAAATATATTAGAAGAAAACTCACCAAAATCTTCAACACTATTTAAACTTCATGCTGATGAATATGCACTATATTATGAACAAGACCTATCTTTAGAAGAGTTAAAAAGTTTAGCTTTATATCTAATTGAAAGCATAGAAAAAAATGCATTTGTAGTAAAAGAAGACAATGAAGCCCATGTAAATGTATCTATTGGTATTGCTTTAGGAAATGAAGCTTTACTTACAAATGCAGATATAGCATTAAAAATAGCAAAAAGAAAAAGACAAAAATTTATCCTTTATGATTCTTCAATGAAAATAGAGCATGAATATGAACAAAATCTTAAATGGGGCAAAAAAATTAAAGATGCCATAAAAGAAGATAGATTTATTCCATTGTTCCAACCAATTGTTGATACAAAAACTCAAGAAGTAGTAAAATATGAATCATTAATAAGAATGGTTGATAAAAACGGTGAACTTATATCGCCTATTCATTTTCTAAATTTAGCTAAGAAAAATAAACTTTACCCTCAGCTAACAATGATAATGATTAAAAAAACATTTGAAGTATTAAGTAGAATAGACAAAAAAATATCTATAAATTTAAATGTTGATGATATTTTAAATAAAGAAGTTTATGAGTGTATAATTAAACATTTAAAAGTTTCAAATGCTGGACAAAGAGTTGTATTTGAACTTATTGAATCAGAAGGAATTGAGAACTTTGATGAAGTACTTAATTTTATAGAAGATGTTAAGCACTACGGTTGCCAGATTTCTATTGATGATTTTGGTACAGGATACTCAAACTTTGAATATTTAATGAAATTAAAAGTTGATTATATAAAAATAGATGCCTCAATGATAAGAGATATTGACACAAATAGAAATTCTCAAATGGTAACTGAAACAATTATAGATTTTGCTAATAAAATGGGAATAGAAACAATAGCAGAGTTTATTCACTCAAAAAATGTATATGAAAAAGTAAAAGAGATAGGAATACATTACTCTCAAGGATACTACTTTGGTGAACCTACTAGTTTAGACTAGTAGCTAACTAATTTTTTCTAACTTTATTAATAATTTTATAACTTATTATTAGATAATATCTTCTGTTACTTTTAAAAGATACTTTAAGCTCAAAGACAATATCACTATTAGTGAATTAAAATTAAGTATACCTTTAAAATTAGACTTACATATAACAATGTAATTAATTATATAAGTAACTTAGGATTTAAAGATGACAAGTAAAAAATTAGATGATAAAATAAAACTGACAGCAAGAACAGTAAATGTACAAATAGGACAAGAAGTAAAAGTAATCCTAAAACTTTATGATGAAAATAAAAAAATATTAAAACAAAAAGAGTATAAAGAAAAAATACAAGAAAATACAAAAGTAGAGAAAAGATTTACAATCTCAAGCTTAGCAGATGAGTTAAATATAGACTCCTCAAAAGTTAAATATATATCAGGATGGATTGATGCAGATGATGATGGAGAGATAACAAGAGAGTATGAAAAAGAAGTTTGGATAGAAGTAATTGAAGAGAAGACATATCTATACTTTATACTTTATTCAAAAGATTCAGAACATATTAAAAAACTTGAAAAATCTGTAGAAAAAGCATTTAATGATATTAAAAAAGAAATACACTCTAAACAAAACCCAAAAAATCATATTGTTTATTTGAAAGCAGTTAACTCAGCAAATAGTATGATAAAATTTGTACAAAATAAAATTATTGAAAATGGAGGGAAAGACAATATTATTATTGGAAAAATGAAAGCCATTAGAGAAATAAAACAAGACACATCTTTATTTGATAAAATAAAGGAATTTATAAATTTTGAAAAGAAAAAAAATAATCTATTAAAACCGCAAATATATTTTAAAGATGAGATTAATCAACAATTAATAAATGAATATAATAAAAATATAATGAGAAATGAAAAGATACATAAACAATTAAGAAGCAGTGAACACAAAAAATATGTTATGATAAAAGTTGCAAATGATTTAGATAATATTTCAGATATATCAGGAATTGCAGGGTCAGCATTTCTTACAATGGCAAGATTTTACCCAATATCTAGTCCTATTACAATACCAATAGGAGGAGGATTAGAAGTTTTATCTTTTGCAACAACAGCTGGGAAAAATCTTTTTAAATATTTTGCGGATGAATTCAAAAAAGAAGAACTTGTAACAGATTTGATTTTAGCAAAAACTATATATTGTAAAGAGAATGAATTAGCTGAATTTGCATATGATAAAACTTTTTCAGAAATGGCAAAATATTTTTATGAATGAGGAAACTAAATGAAAAAAATATTAAAAGAAATTGCTAAAACTATTATTGTTTTTATTCTACCTACAATCCTTTTGATAATAGGATTATTAGGTAAAGATGGTATTCAACTTATGTCAAAATTTGAAATCAGAAATGCACAAAGTTATATTTTTACAGCCATAATACTATATATCCTTATCACAATTATAATAATTTACAGCTATTATACTGAATACAAAAAAAATATTCCTAAAAAAAAGAAAATTTCATCTCATTTAAATAAATTAGATATAAGATGTAAAAATATAATTTCAACTTTAATTATTGCTTCACTTATAAAATTATTTCTAGATATAGAAAATATCTTTATCAATATTCTATTATTATGTCTAATAATTTTTTTATTTTTCTGTTTATACAAAAGAAAAAAAACTAATTCTTTCTAACTTTTATCAAAATACTATTTTGTCTATCTCTAAAGATGATATTTTTATCATCTTTTTCAAAAAGTTTTTTGATAAAATCTTTTTTATAAGTACTACTTAAATATTGTTTATTAAAACTTTTATAATCTAAGCAACTAAAAGTATCACTACATATTTGATTTTTATACATTTTTAGATTTAATATACTCTTACCAGCAGTAAAAATTTGAACTTGTGTAAAATCTTGATATTTATTTATAAATCCAGTATCATAAAATCTCATAGTTGGAGTTTTAATCAAAATTGTAGCACTGCTGCTTTTAACTGGTTGTTTTACTGCACATGCACTAAAAAGTAAAGTAATGATTAAAAAAATATACTTATTTATAGCTTTTCCTTTTGTTTTGGATTATTTTACTATAATTGCGCAAAAATAAGATTAAAGGTTTGTTTTGTTAGTTCATATTTGTTGTTCAGTAGATAGTCACTACTTTTTAGAAAAGATTCAAGAGGAGTATCCAAATGAAGAGTTAGTTGGGTATTTTTACGACCCAAATATTCATCCATATGGTGAATATAGGTTAAGATATTTAGATGTAGAGTATTCATGTAAAAAATTAGGTATTGAACTTCTTGAGGGTCCATATAATTTAGAACAATGGCTAAAAAAAGTAAAAGGTATGGAGCATCTTCCTGAAAAAGGTGATAGATGCACAGTTTGTTATGATGATAGATTAGAAAATAGTGTAAAAAAAGCAATAGAGTTAGGTCATGATAAATTTACAACTACACTATTAATATCTCCTAAAAAATCACAAGAAAAACTTGAAAAAATAGGTGCAAAACTACAAGAAGAGACAGGTTTAGAGTTTATATTCAAAGATTATAGAGCAGGAAATGGTACCCAAATTCAAGGACAAGTAGTAAAACAACACTCTCTTTATAGACAAAATTATTGCGGTTGTTTATTTGGACTAACTCCTCAAAGAGAAGCACAAAAAAAAGTAATGGATGAGATGTTTAATCCTATCTCAAATCAAATACTTCCAGAATCAATTGAGCAAAGACTTGAACTTTATAAAAAAAGAAATGAACTTGAAGAAAAAAATCAAGAATATAAAATAATAAAACAAAGATTTTTAAACTATCGTTTATTTAATGGAAAAGTTGATATAAATAAACAAACAGTTCCATCATATTTTCTTTTTTATTCTTCAATAAATAGAACAAAAACAAATGGAAGAGTTGAATATAGCAAAGATGGTATTTATTATTTAAATAGAGATGAAATAAAAGTATTAAATATAAATAGTTTCAACAAAATAGCACAAACTTCATATAAAAATGTAAAAGAGCTTATGTATAATCCACCTATTATTGAAGATGAATTAAATATAAGAAATAAAATAGTAAATAATCCATATGACTTAAGTGCAGTTATTATACTTGATGAGATAATTGAAGGTAAATTTGAAATAGAACTAAACACACAAACTTATGATGATGTAAAGGAAGAGATTATATGAAAATTTTAGTAAGTGCATTAGAGACTTCATCAAATATTCACTTAAAAGAGTTAAAAAAACATCTTAATGAAGATATTGAACTTGTTGGTGTATTTGATAAAGAGTTGGGAAATCCTATTTATGATCTAACTGCCCTTGCAATCATGGGATTTATAGATGCACTTAAAAAATTGAGATTTTTTTTTAAATTAAGAGATGAGTTAGTAGAACTTGCAAAAGATTGTGATAAAGTTTTACTTATGGATAGTTCAGGCTTTAATCTACCTTTAGCAAAAAAGCTTAAAAAAACTTATCCAAATAAAGAGATTATTTACTATATTTTACCTCAAGCTTGGGCATGGAAGAAAAAAAGAGTAGAAAAACTTCAAGAATACTGCACAAAACTTTGTTCAATAATTCCTTTTGAACAAGAATTATACTCAAATAAAAAGATGATAAGTTATGTGGGGCATCCACTTTTAGATGAGATAACACAATTTAAACATGAATACAAAAAAACAGATAAGATTGTTTTTATGCCAGGAAGTAGAAAAACAGAAATAATAAATCATATGCCAGTATTTAGACAAATTGCAAGATCAATTCCAAATAAACAACACATACTAATTATTCCTTCAAAATTTGATGATGCTTATATTAAAAAAACTTATGGAGATATAAGTGATTTTGTTGTTTCAAATGATGCTCATCAAAGTTTAATAGATGCAGAGTTTGGTTTTATTTGTTCAGGCACTGCAACCCTTGAAGCAAGTTTAATTGGAACTCCTTTTGTCATGTCTTATGTAGCTAAAAAATTTGACTATTTTTTAGGAAGAATGTTTGTAAAACTTCCATATATTGGTTTGGCAAATATCTTTTTTGATAAAATGGGAAAAAGTGCAATTCATAAAGAGTTTTTTCAAGAAGAAGTTACTAGTAAAAATCTTTTAGATGAGTACACAAATATGAATAAAAACAGATTTTTAGATAATTCAAAAGTGTTAAGAGAATATTTAAAAAATGGTAGTTCAAAAAATGTTGCTCAAATAATACAAAACTAATTTTTTTTTAGCTAAAATATGTGACTATTTTAAACACACAATATTAGGATAATAAGAATGTTAGATGTTATGGAGATTCAAGAGATATTACCTCATAGGTATCCCTTTTTATTAGTTGATAGAATCACTGATATGGAAAAAAGAAAAAGTATCACTGGATATAAAAATATATCTATTAGTGAACCTGCTTTTATGGGACACTTTCCAGGTCATCCAATTTACCCGGGAGTATTAATTCTTGAAGGTATGGCACAAGCTGGTGGAGTTTTAGCATTAAAAAGCAATGATCTTTCAGCAGAAGAATTAAAAAATAAAGTTATTTATTTTATGAGCATTGATAAAGCAAAATTTAGAACTCCTGTTAAACCAGGTGATAAACTAGAATATAAAATTGAAATTTTAAAATTAAGAGGTACATTAATTGTACTTGACGGAAAAGCTTATGTTGATGATAAGTTAGTTGCTGAGGCTGAATTAAAAGCTATGGTTGTAGATAAATAAATTTAGGTTTGAGATGAACAACATTCATAAGACAGTTATAATTGAAGATGGAGCACAAATAGGAAAAGATGTAACTATTGGTGCTTATACAATTATAGGTAAAGATACAAAAATCGGTGATGGTACAAAGATTGGTTCACATTCATTAATTGAGGGTAAAACAACAATAGGTAAAAATAATGAAATTTTTTCTCACGTAACATTAGGTTCTATTCCTCAAGATTTAAAATTCAATGGTGAGGATGTAGAGCTAATTATTGGTGATAATAATAAAATTAGAGAGTATACATTATTTAATCCAGGAACAATTGGCGGTGGAAGTAAAACAATAATTGGTAATAACAATTTATTTATGGGATATACACATGTTGCCCATGATTGTATCATAGGAAATGATTGTATTTTTGCAAATGTAGCAACATTAGCTGGTCATGTAGAGTGTGGTGATTCAGTTGTTGTTGGTGGTTTGACTCCTGTTCATCAATTTTGTAAACTAGGAAGCTATTCAATGGTTGGTGGTGGCTCTGTGGTAACACAAGATATTCCTCCATTTTGTTTAGCTGAGGGTAATCGTGCTGTATTAAGAGGTTTAAATCTAACTGGTTTAAGAAGAAGACTTGATAATAGAGAAGATATAGATGAAATAAAAAAAGCTTATAAAGCAATATTTCAATCAAAAGAGTCTATTTCAGATGTTGCAAAAAGATTACTTCAAGAGAGTAATAATAAATATGTAAAAGAGTTAGCTCAATTTGTTGTTGATACAAAAAGAGGAATACCTTTTAATAGAAAATAGTGGAGAGTTGATAAAATATGAGTAAAATAAAATGTGACTTTTGTGGAGTAACGGAATCAAAAGATAATCCAATAATTGCAGGTGAAAATGGATATATTTGTAAAGGGTGTGTAACTGCTGCACATGATATCCTAAATGGAAATGAACCACAAGATAATAATCTATCTGAAGAAGAACTAGAAGAAGCAAAAGAAGAAGTAAAACTTAGAACTCCTGCTGAGTTAAAAGAGATTTTGGATGATTATGTAGTTGGACAAAATAGAGCAAAAAAAGTTTTATCTGTAGCAGTATATAACCATTATAAAAGAATTTTTAGAAAAGACTTAGATGATGTGGATGATACAGAAATTAATAAATCAAATGTTTTATTAATTGGTCCAACAGGAAGTGGAAAAACACTACTTGCACAAACAATAGCAAAACATCTTGATGTTCCTTTAGCAATAGCAGATGCTACATCTTTAACAGAAGCTGGTTATGTAGGTGATGATGTTGAAAATGTAATTACTAGACTTTTACAAGCTGCAGATGGTGATGTAAAAAAAGCTGAAAAAGGTATAATCTTTATTGATGAAGTTGATAAAGTTGCAAGAATGAGTGAGAATAGATCTATTACAAGAGATGTATCTGGAGAGGGTGTACAACAAGCACTTCTTAAAATTGTTGAAGGTTCTTCTATAAATGTTCCTCCAAAAGGTGGAAGAAAACATCCTGGACAAGATGCAATTCAAGTAGATACTACAAATATTTTATTTATCTGCGGGGGCGCTTTTGATGGGCTTGAAGAGATAATTAAGAAAAAACAAGGTGCAAATGTACTTGGATTTAATCAAGAAAAGAAAACTACTAAAGATAAACAAGATATAATATCTGATGTAGAAGCACATGACTTAGTTAAATATGGATTAATCCCTGAACTTATTGGAAGACTTCATATGATTGCAACCTTAAATGAGATAAGTGAAGATGATATGGTTCATATCTTAACTGAACCAAAAAATGCCTTAGTAAAACAATATATCAAACTATTTAAAATGGATGAAGTTGAGCTATGCTTTGAAGAAGATGCCTTAAAAGAAGTAGCGAAAAAAGCAATTGAAAGAAAAACAGGGGCTAGAGGTCTTAGATCAATTCTTGAAGATATTATGTTAGATATTATGTATGATTTACCTTTATACAAAGATAAAAAAATTACAATTACTAAAGATGTAGTATTAAAAGAAAAAGAAGTAGAAGTAGCATAAAGGATAACAATGTTAAATAAATTAATAGGTCTATTTTCAAATGATATGGCTATAGATTTAGGAACTGCAAATACTGTTGTTTCTATTAGAGGGAAAGGTATTATTATAAATGAACCTTCTGTTGTTGCTGTTCAGCATGATAGATATGGAAAAGATAAAATATTAGCTGTTGGGCAAGAAGCTAAACAGATGATTGGTAAAACCCCATTAAATATTCAAGCTGTAAGGCCTATGAAAGATGGGGTAATAGCTGATTTTGAAATGACTGAGAGAATGATTAGATATTTTATTGAAAAAGCTCACTCAAGAAAATCATTTATTAGACCTAGAATTATTATTTGTATCCCATTTGGAATTACTCAAGTTGAGAAAAAAGCTGTAAAAGAGTCTGCAATTAGTGCAGGAGCTAGAGAAGTATTCTTAGTTGAAGAACCAATGGCAGCTGCAATTGGAGCAGGAATTCCAGTATCTGATCCATCAGGATATGTTGTAGTTGATATTGGTGGAGGTACAACTGAAATTGGTGTAACTTCACTTGGTGGTTTAGTTCTTTGCAAATCAATCAAAGTTGCAGGAGATAGATTTGATAAAGCAATTATGGATTATGTAAGACAAAACTATAATCTTTATATTGGTGAAAGAACAGCTGAGAGTATCAAAATAGAGATTGGTACTGCAATAAAACTTGAAAAAGAGTTAAAAATAAAAGTAAAAGGTAGAGATAACTCTGGATTACTTTCTACAATTGAGCTAGGAAGTGAAGGTGTTAGAACTGCAATTAAAGAACCACTAAAAGAGATTGTTTCAGCAGTGAAAAGTGTATTAGAGGACATGCCACCTGATTTAGCAAGTGATATTGTTGACAATGGAGTTATCCTAACTGGTGGTGGAGCACTAATAAAAGGTCTTGATACATATTTAGCAGATATTATTAAACTTCCAGTTAAAGTTGCCGATGAACCACTTCTAGCAGTAGCTTATGGGACAAGTAATGTACTTAATCAATCGGAGCTATTAAAACTGATAACTAATGAATAAATTAATCTTCTTTATTCTTTTTCTAGCCATAAGTTTGTTATACATCCTAGATGTAAACAAACTTTTAGGTGAAAAATTTACTTTATTTAATAATATAAAAGAGTTTTATATTCATAAAGTAGTAAAAATAACTAACTTCACAGAAAAATATTTTTATCAAGCAAGTACAATTGAAGAACTAAAACAAGAGAATGAAAAACTAAAAGAGTTTAGACTTCTTTATGAAAGTAAAAATCAAAAACTAACTGATTTAATAAATAGTATAAAGAAATTAAAACCAGTAGATGAAAAACTTATTCAAACAAGAGTTTTATCATATGTTGAATTTGATGACTTTACAAAAGTTTGGTTAGATAAAGAGAAATTAGATGATCAAATCTCAGGCTTAGTTATTGATGATTATGCAGCTGGAATAGTAGTTAGAAAAAATGATAAAGCTCTTGCTTTACTAAATGGAAATGAAAAATCAAATTATGCTGTATATATAGGGAAAAATAAAGCTCCTGGAATCACACATAGTATCAAGAAAAGCAAATATATTGTTGCCAAGTATATTCCTATTTGGATTGATATTAGTGTAGGAGATGAAGTAATTACATCAGGGATGGATAATATCTTTTTTAAAGGCTTAAAAGTTGGAAAAGTTGTATCTATAAACAAAATGCCAGATATGCAAGAAGCTGTAATAGAACCTTATGCAAAAGTTTTAAAAAGAAGATTTTTTTATATTTATACTTCTAAACTTTTAGAAAAAGAAGAAAAGAGTGAAGATAAAACTGCTAATCTTAAAGAAGAAAAAAAGATTAAGAAACAATAGCTTTTATATAATCAGCCACCCTAAAAGAGTTAGCATAAATAGTCCAAGTATGAGGAACACTTCCTCCTGTTGGCATAAAACTTCCATCTGTAACAAATAAGTTTTTCAAATCATGACTTTGACAATATTTATTTAAAACAGAACTTTTTTTATTATTGCCAAATCTACAACCACCTGCTTGAAGATTTTGAGAGGGCAATGCACTCATATTGACTTTAATATTTTTTCCACCCATCTTTTCTAATACTTTTTTTGCCTTTGAAGCTAAAAAATTTGCAGCTTTTAAATCTTGTTTATGCGCACCAATTCTGATATTTGCAACAGGTATTCCATACTTATCTTTATATTTTTCATCAACACTTACAAAACAGTTATCATTTGGTGTCCAGTCTGTAAAAACTTCAAAGTTTAAAACTCTTTTTTGAGTAAAACTTTTATAAATATTCTCTTGTAAAGCTTCACCAAATAAAAAACTATCTTCACCATCTTTTTTATAAAGATTTGCTTTTCTTATAGGATTTGCATGCTCAAACAAAAAATCAATAGTTCCACCTTTAAATTTTGAAGTATAATACCAATCTTTTAATGCCCTATTTACAAATAAACCTTGTGTAAAAAGCTCTTTATGATTTAATTTTTCATTCTCACTAAACTCTGCACTTCCTATTCCTCCACCTGTAAAAATCATATTTTTACCAACTTGTTTTGAACTATTTGCAAGACCATCGGGATAAAAACTATTTTTTGAATTTAGTAAAAGTCTTGAAGTTTCTACAGCTTGAGCAGCCAAAACAAATATCTTTGCTTGAATTGTTTCTATTTTTTTATTTTTTGTATAATAGTAAGCTTTTGTAACTTTTGATTTATTGCTATTTAGTTTATAAACAAAAGCATTTGCTTTTATGGTTAAATTATTTGTTTTCAAAGCGTCAACTAAAAGTGAAGCCCTTGCACTTGATTTTGCACCACTACTACATCCATAGCTTCCACAAAAATTTGAGTAATAACAAGATTTTCTATGATTTTTATCTTCACTTATAATTGCTCTTGGAACTTTGTAAGAGGTATAGCCTAACTCTTCACAAGCCTTATCAAAAAGTTTTGTAATAGGATGCTCATTTAAAGGCTTAAAAGCATAGTTTTGTTTACTTCTTGGTTCTTGATGTTTATAGTTTGTAACTTCTCCTGAAACACCTACAACTTCTTCAACTTTTGTGTAATACTTTTCTAAATCATCATATGATATTGGCCAATCTACTATATTTGAATTTTTAATTTCTCCATAAACACTTTTGAGCTTAAAATCTTTTGGTTTTAATCTATGAAAGTAGCCACTCATTAGATTTGAAGAGCCGCCAAGTAAGCTTCCATTCCACCAATTCCAAGCTGTTTCGTAAGTGGGAAATTTGACCCATTTTTTATTTACAAACTCTTCTATTGTATGGTATTGCTCTTTTAAATTTGGAGTTAATACACTTTTTCGAACAAAAGCTAATTCATCTTTTGAGAAATCATTTTCAGTATAAATAGAACCTTTTTCTAAAATTACTACTTTTTTACCTGCTTTAGTAAGTTCATAAGCAATAGGTGCTGCTCCTGCACCACTTCCTATAATACAAATATCATATACCATCAGTTTTTCCATACTTAAATTTAGGTCTTGGCTCTCCTGCTTGAAATTTCAAAGCTTTATATGCTATTTGATTTTTATTTCCACCATATATAGGATCACTAAGCATTGCTTCTATACCGTAATATATCAAATAAGACAACCAGTTCTGACCATATGAGTTTTGTGAAACTTGCTTAATAATTCTATTTTTTTCTTCAAGTGAAGATTTTAAAAATTTAGGAAAAGATGAGTTAAAATCTTTTGCCCCTTGTAGTAAATAGTTTAAATCATCTTTATCAAAAGTTTTATGATTTATATTTTTTAATAAATAATCAACTGC
The DNA here is from genome assembly GCF_055140965.1 of Malaciobacter sp. The sequence continues at coordinate 27,638 of NZ_JBSRRO010000006.1, read as the reverse complement.
ACCAAATTCACTTGCACTTGGCATATGTTTAGTTTTTGGAAAAACTATTTCCAAAACCTCTTTAATAACTAACCATGAAAGAGAATTTTTAGTATCAAATAGACCTTTTGCATTTAGTAAAGCTGTTGCACTAAAAAGTGAACTATTTACTAAAAATACTCTTCTATGCATTAATAACTAGCCATAATGCTATCAACATCATCCCAAGATAATTTTTTGTCATTACTTTTAAACATATTGAAAATATATCTTGCAAACATATCTGTTTCTAAATTTACTTTTGTTCCAACTTTATAAGTTTTAAACAAAGTATTTTCTATAGTGTGTGGAATAATAGTAAGCCTAAAACTTTTATCATAGACATCATTTACAGTAAGAGAAACTCCATCAATAGAAATACTTCCTTTTGGAATTATATATTTAGAATAATCTTTTGGCAAACTTATAATAAAATCTGTTGATGTTCCATTTTTCTTTATTGAACTAACAGTTCCCAAGCAATCAATATGCCCTTGAACAATATGTCCCTCGAATCTATCGCCCATCATCATTGCAGGCTCAATATGAACCTTTCCTCTATAGTTCTCCATTGCTAAGATTCTTTGTGATTCTAAAGATAATTCAACAGTAAAAGTACCCGTTGCAACTCTTACAACTGTTAAACAAGCACCATTTACAGCAATTGAATCACCTATTTTTGGTTTATACTCTGCTTTTAATGTCAAAAAACCATTTTTTAAGCTTAAAACATCAGCCATTTCTCTAATTAATCCTGTAAACACATAAATCCTTCAACAATTATTTGATAGAGTCCAAAATATTTGGAATAATTACAATTTTTTGGTATCATACCAAAAAATTATTGAGAAGCAAATTTTAATAAATTTTACGATAAAGAATAACTGCTTCAATTACTTTTAGAACTTAAGTGAAAACAGAAAAGCCTATCTTTGAAACTAACTGTTTTTTAAAATAAATACATATTTTTTACGGAGACAAAATGAACTATGACATTATCGTCGTTGGAGGCGGACACGCTGGAATAGAAGCTTCACTAGCTAGTGCAAGAATGGGTAAAAAAACTCTTTTAATCACTATGCTAGTTGAACAAATCGGAGCAGCTTCATGTAATCCAGCAATTGGAGGACTTGCCAAAGGGCACTTAGTAAGAGAACTAGATGCACTTGGTGGAGAAATGGGACTTTGTACAGATGCAACTGGAATTCAATTTAGAGTTTTAAATGCTTCAAAAGGTGCAGCAGTACAAGGAAGTCGTGCGCAAATTGACATGGACAAATATAGATATTACATGAGAGAAGTATGCCACAAAACTGCTAATTTGGAAATTTATCAAGATGAAGTAACTTCACTTATTTTAGATGAAAATGGTGATGTTGTTGGAGTAAAAACAAAATTAACAGAAGAGTTCTTAGCAAAAAAAGTTATCCTTACAACTGGTACATTTATGAAAGGTCTTATTCATATAGGACAAAACCAGTATGAAGCAGGAAGAGCTTGGGAACTTCCATCAACAACACTATCTACACAATTAAAAGAGATGGGATTAAATGTAGGAAGATTGAAAACAGGAACACCTTCAAGAATTGATTCAAATTCTATTGATTTTTCTGTTATGGAAAAGCATGGAGGTGATGAGAAACCTACTCCTTTCTCATTTAGAACAGATAAAAGTAAATTTAATCCTACACAATATCCATGTTATATTACATACACAAATATGGGAACTCACTCAACAATTAGTTCAAACTTTGATAGAGCTCCTTTATTTACAGGACAAATCAAAGGCAATGGACCAAGATACTGTCCAAGTATTGAAGATAAAGTAAATAGATTTAGTGAAAGAGATAGACATCAGCTATTTTTAGAACCTCAAACTGCAATGTGTACAGAATATTATATCAATGGACTTAGTACTTCTTTACCTATTGATGTACAAAAACAGATGGTACATTCAATCAAAGGTTTAGAAAACGCAAAAATTATAAGATATGGATATGCAATTGAGTATGATTACGTTGATCCAACAGAATTAAAACATACATTAGAGACAAAAAAAGTAAATAATTTATATCTTGCTGGACAAATCAATGCAACAACTGGATATGAAGAAGCTGCTTCTCAAGGACTAATGGCAAGTATAAATGCATGTTTATCAATTGATAATAAAGAACCTTTAATACTAAGACGAGATGAAGCGTATATTGGAGTTTTAATTGATGATTTAGTAACTAAAGGTACAAATGAACCTTATAGAATGTTTACAAGTAGAGCAGAATATAGATTACTTTTAAGAGAAGAAACAGCTGATTTAAGACTTAGTAAATATGGATATGAACTTGGACTTATTGATGATAAAACTATGTCAAAAATAGAAAATAAAAGAGAAGTAATAAACAACGCAATCTCTTTTATGGAAAATGAATGGTTTACTTCAAAAAAAGAGAATCTTGAACTTTTATCAAAATTAGGTGAAGATAAGATTAAAGACCGAGCTTTATTGATTGATATTGTAGGAAGAAATACAGTAACATCTGAAAAATTTGACGAATTAGTGCCATCACTTAAAGATGTTGAACCATATTTAAAAGAACAAATCATTATTGAAGCAAAATATTACAGATATGTAAAAAAACAAGAAAAACAGATAGAAAAAATGCAAAAAATGCTTAAATTAAAAATCCCAGAAGATTTTAACTACAATGAAATTCCTGGATTATCAAATGAAGTAATAGAAAAGCTTCAAAAAGCAAAACCACCTACACTATTCAATGCAAGTGAAATTTCAGGAATAACACCTGCTGCAATTGATGTTTTACATATGTATATGAATGTAAAAAACAAATTCTCAGAATAAGAGTAAGAATATACTCTCAATATTGAGAATACAAACAACTACTTAACTAGAGATTTGATCTTTAATTTTATAATAACTTTTAAAGATCAATTTTCTAGATTTAAAATAAAATAATAAGATAAATAAAATGGCATATAAAGAGCATAAAAAAAGTTTACATCCAAGAAATTTTCACAATAATAGATATGATTTTCCGCAATTATTAAAAAGTTTACCAAAACTTAAAAACTATGTATTTAAAAATAAATATGATGAATTATCAATTGATTTTTCAAATGCAAAAGCTGTTTTAACTTTGAACAAAGCACTGCTTTCTCATTTTTATGATATAAAAGAGTGGTCAATACCAGATGGTTACTTATGTCCTCCCATTCCAGGACGAGCTGATTATCTTCACTATATTGCTGATATTTTAGCAAAATCAAATAATAATAAAATACCAAAAGGTTCTAATATTAAAGGTCTTGATATTGGTATTGGTGCTAATTGTATTTATCCAATAATTGGTAATAGTGTTTATGGTTGGTCTTTTGTTGGTAGCGATATTGAAAAAGAGTCTATAAAATCATCTCAAAAAATTATAGAGTCAAATAACTCTTTAAAAGGCAATGTTCACTGTAGAATACAAACAAGCCATGATAATATATTTACAGGTATTATAAAAGAAAATGATAGATTCGATTTTACTTTATGCAATCCTCCTTTTCATAAATCACAAGAACAAGCCCAAGAGGGAAATAAAAGAAAAGTTCAAAACCTTACAAAACAAGTAGTAAAAAAAGCTTCTTTAAATTTTGGTGGAAAAAGCAATGAACTTTGGTGTAAAGGTGGAGAAGTAGCTTTTATAAAAACCATGATAAAACAAAGTAAAATCTATTCTAAGAACTGTTTTTGGTTTAGTACAATCGTATCAAAAAAGGATAATTTAAAATTTATCTATGATACATTGGATTATGTAAAACCAATAGAGATTGAAACTATAAAAATGAAACATGGACAAAAGATTAGTAGAATAATCATTTGGACTTTTCTTACAAAAGAAGAACAAAAGCAGTGGGCTTCAAAATGGCAAGATTGACAGTAACATCAGCTGTAATTTATATTTTACATATGAAGATATAAAATAAAAACAATACACCTAATTATTATTTTAATGTGTTAAAAATGAACTAGTAATTTTAAAAATATAAATGTTTCTTAATAGTTAATATATTTTATATAAAAAATAAATTTTAATAATAAAATAAATACATATATTAAAATACAGATATTATTTCACCTTACTTTTTTAAACTCAATTATTGGGTTTTCTTATAAAAAATGATATAATATTTGTTAATTTTTAAACAAAAGAGGGAGAATTTATGTTTTCAAATTGGACATTTGCAAAAAAACTTTTGGTTAGTGTGCTATCTATTGTACTGCTATCTTCTGTCATTAGTATTTTTTTAATATCATCAAATACTTATAACTCTTCAGAAAAATCTTCTAAGAAATATATTAGTACCCTTGCGAATAAATATGCCTTTGAATCAAAGCAGGATTTAGAAAAAGCATTAACATCAGTTAGTTCTTTAGCTAGTGTTATAAAACAAATGTATGAAAACAATAGTTATTCAAAAGAATTAATTACAAGTATTACAAAAGATATGTTAGTAAATGCTGATTTTGCCCTTGCAATGGCAGTTGATTTAGATCCAAATATACTTTTTGAAAATGACTTATCATCAGCTAGTACAAATGGTCATGATAAAGAAGGTAGATTTGCTCCTTATTTATACAAATCAAACTCTAAAATTATATTAGAAGGTCTTACTACTGTATCTGAGGGCAGAGAGTGGGTAGATGTTCCAAGACAAACACAAAAAGTTTATGTAACAGAGCCTTATAATTATGAAGTTGATGGAAAAAATGTATTGATGGTTACTGTTTCAGCTCCAATTATTACATCATCAAACAAATTCTTAGGAGCTACGACCATTGATATTTCTTTAGATAGTTTAGTTGATAAAATTGGAAAAATTAAGATTTTTGAAACTGGATATGGATTTTTATTATCTGATAAAGGAACAATTGTAGGTCATCCAGATAAAACTGTATTAACAAAAAATGTATCTGATAACAAAGAGTATGCACAAGCACAAGATATAATAAAATCAATAAATGATAATAAAACTTTTAATTATGAAAGAAAAACACCTACAACAAACACTTACTCTTACTATCATATTGAACCTTTTGAATTAGGGAAAAGTGATGTAAAATGGGCACTTGGTCTTACAATGCCAAGAGATGAATACTTAAAAGATGCAAATGATTTACAACTTTTTTCTATAATAATTGGTATTGTTAGTTTTATTGTTGTTGCTTTAGTTATATTAATTGGAACAAGAACACTAAGCAAAAATCTTACTACAATTACTAATGGTTTAGAATCATTTTTTAAATACTTAAACAAAGAGAATAAAGAACATACAAAAATTGAGATTAACTCAAATGATGAGTTTGGCAAAATGTCAAAAATGATAAATGATAATATAAATCAAACACAAGAATTGATTGAACAAGATAATAAATTAATTCAAAATGTTAAAGAAGTAGTTACACAAGTAAAAAATGGTCACTTAAAACATAGAATTAATACTTCAACACAAAATCAAAGTTTAGAAGAGTTAAAAGTAATATTCAATGAAATGATAGAAGCTGTTTCTACTAATATATCTGATGATTTAAACAAAATAGAAGAAGCCTTAAGTAAGTATCAAAAACTTGACTTTACATATAGAATTAAAGATGCAAGTGGAAAAACTGTAGATGGTTTTAATGCACTTGCAAATATAATAAATGAAATGCTAGTTGAAAATAAAACAAATGGTTTAACTTTACAAGATAGTGCAAATATTTTATTATCAAATGTAGATACTTTAAGTCAATCTTCAAATGAAGCGGCTGCTAGTATTGAAGAGACAGCTGCTGCTATTGAAGAAATAACAGCAAATATTACACACAATAATGAAAATGTATTAAAAATGGCTCAAAATGCAAATATATTAAAAAACTCAGCAACTGAGGGAGAAACATTAGCCTCACAAACAACTATTGCAATGGATGAAATAAATACACAAGTAACATCAATAAATGATGCTATAACAGTAATTGATCAAATTTCATTTCAAACAAATATATTATCACTAAACGCAGCAGTTGAAGCTGCAACTGCTGGAGAAGCAGGAAAAGGCTTTGCTGTTGTTGCAGGTGAAGTAAGAAATCTTGCAAGTAGAAGTGCGCAAGCTGCTAAAGAGATTAAAGCCATAGTTGAAAACGCTACAGTAAAAGCAAATAATGGTAAAGATATTTCAGATAAGATGATACATGGATACAAAAATTTAAATGAAAATGTGGCAAAAACCTTAGAATTAATCGATGATATCTCAAATGCAAGTAAAGAGCAAAGTACAGGAATAACTCAAATTAATGATGCTGTAAATATGCTAGATAGACAAACACAACAAAATGCATCAATTGCAAATGATACAAAAGATATTGCTAATCAAACACAAATAATTGCAAATGAGATTGTTGAAGAGACTAACAAAAAAGAGTTTTTAGGAAAAGAGAGTACAAAAGCAAAAAAAATAAAAAACTCTATAATAGATACAAAAAGTAAAAAAGATTATAATCCTTTAGAAAAACAAGAAATAATCAACTCAAATAAAAATGAAGATTGGGAAAGTTTTTAAACTTTCTTTCTTCATATTTTTTTCTTAAAAAAACAAATTAATCCAATATAATCATTTATTATAAGTTATACTTATGTTTACTTATGTTTATTATAAGGTTGTTTTATATACAATAATTGTAACAATACTGTTACTATATTAAAGGAAAAGATTATGAGTCAAGAAAAAAATGAATACTTAAAAAAGACTCCTTATAGAATAAAAAGATATTATGCATATGTTTTAGCGACAATTGTTGCTTTAGTTGTACCTTTTATAAAAATCGATGGTAATCACATTTTTTTATTATCATTTGATAAAAAACAATTGCATTTATTAGGTGTAGCATTTGATATGCAAGAGCTTTACTTAATGCCATTTTTATTAATGCTACTATTTTTAGGAATTTTTGCTGCTACTTCAATTGGGGGAAGAGCATGGTGTGGTTGGGCCTGTCCACAAACAATTTTTAGGGTTATTTATAGAGATTTAATTGAAACAAAACTTTTAGGTCTTAGAAGAATAAAAAATAAACAAAAAGAACCAAACTGGAAAAAAGCTGAAAATGCTTCAAAAAGATTACTTGCCATATTAATATGGTCTGTTTTAGCTTTAGTTGCAGCTGCTGATTTTATGTGGTATTTTGTACCGCCCGAAGATTTTTTTGCATATTTACAAAACCCTATGGATCATATGTTTTTAATTGGTTTTGTATTAGCAATTGCTGCTTTTTTAATCTATGATGTTATCTTTTTAAAAGAAGATTTCTGTGTTTATGTATGTCCTTACTCAAGGGTTCAATCTGTACTATATGATAACAATACATACCAAGCAATTTACTCTACTAATAGAGGTGGTAATATCTATAATGATAAAAATGACAAAGTTATTTTCAAACAAAAAGATTTACCAGATGAAAAAAATGAGTGTACCACATGTGAAGCTTGTGTAACTGTCTGTCCTACACATATTGATATTAGAAAAGGTTTACAACTTGAATGTATTAACTGTTTAGAGTGTGTTGATGCATGTACAACTGTAATGGGAAAACTTGGGAAACCTTCACTTGTTCAATGGTCAAGCACAAATGAGATTAAGCACAATAAAGAAACAAAAGTTGTTAGAAAATCAACTATTATGTACACAGTTGCTTTATTGGTTGTAGTTGCTTTACTATTTATAATGGGTGGGAAAAAAGAGCATATGCTTTTAAATATTAATAAAACTACTGAATTATATAAAATAAAAGAAGATAATGAAGTTGCAAATAACTTCTTATTTTTATTCCAAAATACTGATTCAAAAAGACATACATATGATTTAGAAGTAGTAGGAAATGATGACATTGTAATTGAAAGATTTAAACCTTTTTCTCTTGCACCAAATAAATTAAGAAAAAAAGTTGTTGTATTAAGTACTAAAAAAAGATTAGTTACTGATAACTCAAAAGATACTCCAATTACTATTACAATAAGAGCATTTGCAAAAGATGACCCTAAAAAAATCAGCGTTATTAGAGAAGCTGTATTTATTTACCCAAGAGCAGACAAATTTAAATAATTAAGTAAAAGAGAAAAAACTCTCTTTTGCTTAACTTCTTCTTAATTCAAACTACGATATAATCGCGAAATTATTATTATCAATTTTTTATGGAGTTATTAATGACAAAATTCATTTTTGTAACGGGTGGAGTTCTAAGTTCTTTAGGTAAAGGGATCACTTCAGCTTCAATTGCAACAATATTAAAACAATCTGGACTTAAAGTAAGTATGCTTAAAATTGACCCTTACTTAAATGTTGATCCAGGGACAATGAGTCCACTAGAACATGGAGAAGTTTTTGTGACAGCAGATGGTGCAGAAACTGACCTTGATCTTGGGCATTATGAAAGATTTATAGATGCTACTTTAAGTGCAAAAAACAATTTTACAACTGGGCAAGTGTATCAATCAGTTATAAAAAGAGAGAGAGAAGGTGGCTATTTAGGTAAAACTATTCAAGTAATTCCTCATGTAGTTGATGAGATTAAAAATAGAATCCTAAATGCAGGTGAGGGACATGACTTTTTAATTGTTGAGCTTGGTGGGACAGTAGGAGATATTGAGGGCTTACCATTTATGGAAGCAATAAGAGAACTAAGACATGACTTACCAAAAACAAATACAATGAATATGCATGTTACATTAATTCCATACATAGCAGCAGCTGGTGAACTAAAAACAAAACCCTCACAGCACTCTGTTCAAGAGTTAAGAAGAATTGGTATAACTCCTCATGTTTTAGTTTGTAGAACAGAACAAGATCTTCCAAAAGACTTAAAAAGAAAACTTGCAATGTCATGTGATGTTGAATATGACGCAGTAATAGAGTGTGGTGATGCAGCCTCAATTTATCAAGTTCCTTTAAACTTTATAAAAGAAGGGATACTAAATCCTTTATCTAATCATTTTAATATAAAATTAAAACCTAACATGGATAAATGGAGCACTTTAGTAAAACAGATTATTCTTCCACAAAATGAAGTTTCAATTGCATTTGTAGGTAAATATTTAGATTTAAAAGAGTCTTACAAGTCTTTAATTGAAGGATTGATTCATGCTGGAGCACATTTAAATACTAGAATTAATATCAATTGGTGTGATAGTGAAAGAATTGAAGATGTAGGAGCATATGAAGTTATAGAAAACTCTGATGCAATTTTAGTTGCTGGTGGTTTTGGACACAGAGGGGTTAAAGGAAAACTTGAAGCAATAAAATATGCAAGAGAAAATAAAGTTCCTTATTTAGGTATTTGTTTAGGTATGCAATTAGCTATTGTTGAGTATTGTAGAAATGTATTAGAAATAGAAGATGCAAACTCAATTGAGTTTAATGCTGATTCTAAAAATCCAGTAATATATCTAATTGATGAATTTATTGATCAAAGTGGAGAAAAACAACTAAGAACTCATGAATCACCAATGGGTGGAACAATGAGACTTGGAGAGTATCCATTTGAACCAAAAGAGGGAACAAAGCTTAAAAAAGCTTATGGAAATGAAGATATTTATTATGAAAGACATAGACATAGATATGAAGCAAATCCAAAATATAAAGAAGCTTTAGAAAATGCAGGAATGATTATATCTGGTGAATCAAATGGTCTTATTGAAGCAGTTGAAATAAAAGATCATCCATGGTTTGTTGGAGTACAATTTCATCCAGAGTTTACTTCACATTTAGAAACACCTAATCCAATTATATTAGAGTTTGTAAAACAAGCAACAAAAAATATTAACTAATGCAAAAAGTAACAAAACAGATACTTTTTGAACTTCTATTAGCTAGACATAAGGATAATCCTTATGCAAAGCTAAGTGACATACCTAATCCTTTTTTATTAAAAGATATCAAAATAGCAGTAAAAAGAATTAAAACTGCAATTTTAAATAATGAAACTATTACAATTGTAGGTGATTATGATGTTGATGGCGTTGTATCTACTGCAATAATGATTGATTTTTTTAATAAAGTAGGATATAAAGTTAATCACATAATTCCAAATAGATTTGAACATGGATATGGTTTATCTCCTAAGATTGTTAAATTAATTGATAGTGGTTTAGTTATCACTGTTGATAATGGAATTAGTGCTGTGCAAGCCTCAAAAGAGCTTATGCAAAAAGGGATTGATTTAATTATTACAGATCATCACACTGTAGGAGACACTCTTCCAACTGCCCTTGCAATTGTAAATCCAAAACAAGATGATTGTACCTTTCCTTTTAAAGAGATTTGTGGAGCACAAGTTGCGTGGTATTTATGTGCTGCAATAAAAAGTGAATTAAACTTACAAATAAATATGGCAGATTTTTTAGATTTATTATGTATTGCTGTAATTGCAGATATTATGCCTATGACTAGTCTAAATTATACAATAGTAAGGCATGGACTTAAAAGACTTAAGCAATCAAATAGAGCCTCACTAAAAAAACTTGATGAAGTATTAGCTAAAAAGTTTTATGTTTCTGATGATATAGGTTTTATGATTGCTCCTAAAATTAATAGTGCAGGAAGAATGGATGATGCTTCGATTGCACTATCTTTTTTATTATCAAAAAATGAGTACGAAGCAAATGATTCTTTAAGTTTACTTGATGAATTAAATAATTATAGAAAAAGCTTGCAAGAAGAGATATCAAATAAAGCTACACAAGCAATAAACCATGAACATAATGTAATTGTTGTATGGGGTGAAAATTGGCATGAGGGTGTTATAGGAATAGTTGCTTCAAAACTTTCAAATACTTTTAAAAAACCAGCTTTTGTATTTTCTGTTAAAAATGGTATTGCAAAAGGAAGTGCAAGAGCAAATGCTAAGATAAATCTACATACTCTAATTACTCAATGTTCATCACTTTTAAAAGGTTTTGGTGGTCATAAAAATGCTGCTGGATTATCTTTAGAAGAAAAGAATTTACAAACTTTTCAAGAAAAAATAAACTCACTTGTAATTGATATTGAACAAGAAGATTTACATATAGAGTATGAGTGTTTAGGAGAACTTGATGTATCAAGTGTTGATTTAGAGTTCTTATCAATTATTGAAAAATTTGAACCATATGGATTAGAAAATAAAAAACCTATTTTTCAAATAAGCAATGCAAAGGTTTTAAAATCTGAATTTATAGGAAAAGATAAAAATCATTTAAAGCTTTTACTTAGTAGCAATGGGAATATTTTTGAAGCTTTAAAATTTCACTATAATAAACCAATAAACAATGAGTTTATTGATATTATAGTTTCTATTAATAAAAACGAATTTAGGGGTGAGGTAAATGCACAGTTTTTAATAGAGGATATAATTTTATAGCACCATAGGTGCATAAACTTGAGTTATATCTGATTTTTTTTCTAATTGAATAATCTCTTCATCAATCATAATGCTTCCTTGAGAAGAACTTAGAATATTTCCTGTAGTTAAATCAATCATCTTTATAAATACAATTAAGTTCTTTGTAGTTAATGTATAAGTTCCTACAAAAGCATATCTTGTATCTGTAATTTTTCTATTTATATCATTTACTTCTCTACTTAATAAGTTAAAGCCATTTGAGCCAATTGTAAAATGTTTTCGTAACTCAATCTCTTTTACAGTAATATCATTCGCAAGAAGTCTATCTTTAAGTGTTGAAGATAATAAAAATCCTAATTTTGATCTATTTTCTAATCTATCTATGTTTACAAAATCAGAAACTAAAACTGTATCTGTAAGATATAAATTTTCATTTAATTTTTTTACTGATTTTTCTACCAATGAGTTTACAAAAGAGTGAAAATTATTAGAACCATCAATATTTTTATAAACACATGATGTTAAAATTGTAGCTAAAAATAATAAAGCAAAAAATTGCTTTATTATCTTAAAATAAGGGTGTTTCATCTAAATGCTTACTTTTTTTCTTTTATAATTTTAACTGTTCTTGGAGGTTTACAATCTTTGAAAATTACACAATCATTTCTTTTATTGTGTTGATAAATTGCTCTTGAACTTGAAATAATTCTTCCTGAAATATTATCTACAACTCTAGCATTTAAAACAATCTTTCCAAATTGTCTTGAGTATGTTCCAACAACAACATAAGTATTAGGAATTTTCTCTTTTAATTTACTAATATCTCTTGAAATAAAATATTCACCATCTTCATCAATAGAAACATTTAATTGACCTCTAAATTCAATTACATTAAAACCTCTATTTGATAATTCATTTATTAAACTTTCGCTAATAACTCTACCAAACTCTGTAGTTTTTTTAAGATTATCAAGTCTAACAAATGAAGTAAAAAGTACAGGTTTATTTGTAGGTATTTTAGTATTTCTCATAATTTGAGTAGCCAAAGAATCAATTGTTCCCTCAAGTGTTCTTTGTGTAGTCACATGAAGTTGTTTATCTTGTGCAACTTTTAAATACTCTTTTGTTACTTGAACTTTTCGATTTTCTATTTGTAAGTTTGAATCTTGTTTAGAATTAACAGAATTTTGCGTATATGCGCATCCTGTAGCTATTAAAATTATAGCTATTGCACCTAAAGTAGTCTTGATAAAAGATTTAAGCATGTATTCCCCTTTTTATAATTAGTTAAATTTTATTTAAATCAAACTTATAAACTCTTGAAAAGAGATGCTAGAAGACCCAAGAAATAGCCCTTTTGAAAACTTTTTAAGAAATTTTTCAAACTTTGAGAAAATATCAAGCTTTTTTTATTATAATTTATAAATATATATAAAAAAAGGAGACCATATGACAAGAGTTTTACTACCAATATCAAATGGGTTTGAAGAGATTGAAACTGTTTCAATAATTGATATATGCAGACGTGCAGAAATTGAAGTTACAATAGCTGCTGTTGAAGAGTTAGAAACAGTAGGTGCGCATAATATTACAATTACAGCAGATTGCAAACTTGAAGATGTAAACGGTGACTTTGATATGATTGTTTTATCAGGAGGATTACCAAATGCATTTACACTAGCAGAAGATAATTTTGTACAAAAAATTTTAAAAGAAATGAAGCAAGAAAATAAACTAATTGCTGCAATTTGTGCAGCACCTTATGCTTTACACAAAGCAGATGTACTAAATCAAAACTATACTTGTTATCCAAGTTTTGAAGAAAAAATAAGACTAGATGGTTACCATAAAGATGATAATGTTGTAATTGATGATAATGTAATAACATCAAGAGGTCCAGCAACAGCAACACAATTTGCACTTGAAATTGTAAGAGCATTAAAAGGTGATGAAATTTATTCAAATGTTAAAAATGCAATATTAGCTTAGGCTAATATTGCATTTTCATTTGTCGTTTAAATGTAATCATTATAATTTAAACTGGACAAATGAAATACAAAAGTATATTTATATCAGATATTCATCTTGGAACACGCTTTTCAAAAGCTAAAAATCTTCTTAGTTTTTTAAAACATAACAATTGTGAAAACCTCATCTTAGTAGGTGATATTATAGATGGTTGGGCAATAAAAAGAAAACTTATATGGCCCCAAACTCACTCAGATGTAATCCAGAAAATTCTAAAAAAAGCTAGAAAAGGTTGTAATGTTACATTTATTACAGGTAATCATGATGAGTTTTTAAGACCCTTTGTTCCTTTAATTTTAGGTAACTCTTTAAATATAACAAATGAATTAGAATACAATTCTATAAATGGTAAGAAATACTATATTACCCATGGAGATTTTTTTGATTCTATTACTATGACAAAAAAATGGCTTGCAATATTAGGTGATTATGGATATGATTTACTTCTATATTTAAACGCATTTTTAAATTTTTTTAGAAAAAAAGTTGGAGTTAAAAAATATTGGTCATTATCAAAATATGTAAAAGATAGTGTAAAGTCTTCAGTCTCATTTATAAATGATTTTGAAATAGTTTTATCAAATCATGCAAAGAATAAAGGTTATGATGGTATTATTTGTGGACATATTCATAAAGCAGAAATCAGGAAAATCGATACTATTGAATACTTAAATTGTGGTGACTGGGTAGAATCATGTACTGCAATAGCTGAGACTTATGAAGGTGAATTTATTATTATTGATTGGTTAGATAAGTGAAAACAAACTTAGCCCTAGCCTTAGGTGGAGGTGCTGCAAGAGGAGCATTTCACTTAGGTGCTTTACATTTTTTAGAAAAAAATAAAATAGATATAAAAGCTTATAGTGGTTCGTCTATTGGAAGTATTATTAGTGCATCTCATGCTAGTGGAATAAGTGCTAAGGAGCAACTAAAAATTTTTGCTTCAAATGATTTAAAAAAAGCTATAAAATTTAATTATTTTAAAAATGGTCTTTTTAAAATTGATTATTCAAATAAAATTATAAATGAACTTTTTCCCATAAAAAAACTTGAAGAATTACCAAAACCTGTTTATGTTAATGCTTATGATATAAAAAAGAAAAAACTTCATTATTTTAGTAGTGGTGATGTGGTTACTTTATGTATGGCTTCTAGTGCCTTAATCCCACTTTTTAAACCAATAAAATATAAAAATATGTATTTAATAGATGGAGGTTTATTTGATAATGTACCTATTAAACCTTTAGAAGATAAAGGATATGATATTTATGCAATTGATTTATTTCCTAAAAGAAAATCAAACAAAAAGAAAAAAACCTCACTTCTTACATCTTTTAAAAGAAATTTCTTTAAAACTTTATATAAAAATCACTCTTACTCAATTTCCAATGCAAATTTTTATCTTGGAAGTACTCATATAAGGAGTTTTTCTCTATTTACTTTCAAAGAGCTTGATGATTGTTTTAATCTTGGTTTTAAAGAGGCTCAAAATCATTTTTTGGATATACTTAAAAAAACTTAATTAAATAGAGATTTAAACATGTCCGATATACCAAAATTTACACATTTACATTTACACACAGAATATTCACTTTTAGATGGTGCTAATAAGATAAAACCTTTAGCAAAAAAAGTAAAAGAGATGGGTATGAAAAGTGTTGCCATGACTGATCATGGTAATATGTTTGGAGCTATTGATTTTTATAATGCCATGAGAGCTGAGGGAATCAAACCTATCATAGGAATGGAAGCTTATATTCATAACAATGAAGAAGTAGATGATAAAACGACAAAACAAAGATTTCATCTATGTTTATATGCCAAAAATGATGTGGGATATAAAAATCTTATGTACTTAAGTTCACAAGCTTATATGTATGGTTTTTATTATTATCCAAGGATTAATAAAAAACTTTTAAGAGAAAACTCTGAGGGAATTGTATGTTCTGCTGCTTGTTTACAAGGTGAAATCAATTGGCATCTAAATACAAATAACGAAAGATTAGAACAAAAAGATGCTGGTCCCCATGAAGCATTTATGTGTATTGCAATGAATAAACTTTATGATGATCCAAATAGACTTAGACACTCTGTTCATGAGTTTTATTTAAAATCACCAGAACAAATTGCAAAACTTTATGCAGATATTCCAGAAGCTATTGAAGCAACACAAGAGATATCAGATAAATGTAATCTTGAGATAAAACTAGGAAACCCTACTCCTCCAAATTTTAAATTTACTAGACAAAAACTTGAAGAATCAAATTTACCAATTCCTTATCCAGAAGAAGAGTACTCTTTAGAAAATGATAAAGCACTATTTATTCATGAGTGTTGGAAAGGTTTAGAAGATAGACTAAAAATAGTAGATAAATCAAAACATCAAGAATATAAAGAGAGACTACAAGTAGAGATTGATATTATAAATAATATGAAATTCCCTGGATATATGCTTATTGTTTGGGATTTTGTTATTGTTGCTAAACAAATGGGAATTCCAGTAGGTCCAGGAAGAGGTTCAGCAGCAGGAAGCTTGGTAGCATATAGTCTATATATTACAGATATTGATCCCATGCCTTATGGCTTACTTTTTGAGAGATTCCTTAATCCAGAAAGGGTATCAATGCCCGATATTGATATGGACTTTTGTCAAACAAGAAGAGGCGAGATTATTGATTATGTAATTAAACAATATGGAAGAGCCAATGTTGCACAAATTATTACTTTTGGTAAATTATTAGCAAAAGGTGTAATTAGAGATGTTGCTAGAGTTTTAGATATGCCTTATGCAAAAGCTGATGCCATGGCAAAACTAATCCCAGATGAATTAGGAATAAATTTAAAAGACTCTTGGGACAAAGAGCCAAAAATAAAAGAACTATGTGATATAGACCCACAAGCAAAAAGAGTTTGGGAATTTGCATTAGCTTTAGAGGGATTAAATAGAAATGCAGGAACTCACGCAGCTGGTGTTGTAATATCAAATGAACCTTTATGGAAAAAAACACCTCTTTTTAAACCAAGTGGTCTTGATACACTTGCTACTCAATATAATGGAAAATATGTTGAAGATGTTGACTTGATCAAATTTGACTTCTTGGGTCTTAAAACATTGACTGTAATTGAAGAAGCAAATAAGCTTATTGAAAAAAGACATGGAAAAAGAATTGACTTTATTAAAACAGATGTAAATGATAAAGGAGTTTATGATTTAATTCAAACAGGAAATACTATAGGCTTATTTCAAATAGAATCAGATGGTATGCAAGATCTTTGTAAAAGATTAGCCCCATCAAATTTTGAAGATATTATTGCCGTTTTAGCACTTTATAGACCAGGTCCAATGGAATCAGGAATGCTTGATGATTTTATTGATAGAAAACATGGAAGAGCTCAAATAAACTATTTTTATGATGAGTTTGATGCACCATTAAGACCTATTCTTGAAACAACATATGGGGTTATTGTTTACCAAGAGCAAGTTATGCAAATTGTTCAAACAATCGGTGGGTTCAGCCTTGGGGGTGCCGATTTAGTTAGACGGGCAATGGGTAAAAAAATTAAAGAAGAGATGGACAAACTTAAAGTACAGTTTGCACAAGGTGGAGTAGAAAAAGGTTATAACAAAGACCATTGTGAAGAACTGTTTGATTTAATTGTTAAGTTTGCTGGATATGGATTTAATAAATCTCACTCAGCAGCATATGCACTAGTAACATTTTATACTTCATACTTAAAGTGTTATTATCCAGCAGAGTTTATGGCTGCACTTCTTACACTTGAAAAAGATAACACTGATAAAGTTGTAAGATATGTAGATGAAGTAAAAAGGTTAGGATTAGATCTATTTCCACCTGATATTAATAAATCAGATTTAGTATTTTCTGCAAAGAAAATTGATGGTGAAGAAGTAGTTATGTTTGGAATGGGTGCCATTAAAGGTGCTGGAGATGTAGCTATAAAATCTATTTTAAAAGCGAGAAATGAAGGTGGTGAATTTAAAGATTTAAGTGATTTTATTTCAAGAATTGATGCAAGTAAAGTAAATAAAAGAGTTATAGAATCTCTTGTAAAAGCTGGTGCATTAGACTCATTTGAATATAGTAGAAAAGCCATGGTAGAACAAATCGAGCAAATAGTTGAAGGTGCTGGAAAAGCAATGCAAGCTAAAAAAATGGCAACAGGCTCACTTTTTGGCGATGATGAAGAATTAACAACTGTAACTGTTGAACTTGAGCATTTACCTGAATATGATTCAAAAGAGATTTTAGAATTTGAAAAAAATACTTTAGGTTTTTATGTATCAGGTCACCCTCTTGATGATTATAGAGATCAACTTGATAAAATCACTTACACTTTAAGTTCAGAAATTGATGAAATAAATGATGGAAGTGAAGTTTTATTTGTAGGTAAAGTAGAAACAATCACTGAAAAGATATCAAAAAAAGGTAATAAATTTGCAATTTTAAATCTTATGGATTTACATGGAAATATTGAACTTATGATGTTTGAAGATAAGTTAAATGAGCTTAAAAATGATTTTAAATATGAAGATGAACCCTTAGCTTTTAAAGTAAGAATTTCTAAAGATGAACAATTTACTAGAATGAGTTTAAGAAAAATAGAGAACTTAAATGATGCAAAAAAAGATAAACAAAGAGTTAAAAAAGCCCAAAAGATAGAACCACCTTTAACAATTGCTGTTCCTTACTCAAATAGTGAAGAGCTTATGTATAAACTTTTTGATGTTATTGCTCATAATCAAGGTAAAAGAGATTTAAGAATAATAGTTAAATCAAAACTTGGAGATATTGAGTTAGAAAGTGGTTTTAAAGTTGCAAATAATGTAGAAAATTTAATTCAAAAT
The DNA here is from genome assembly GCF_055140965.1 of Malaciobacter sp. The sequence goes on along the minus strand of NZ_JBSRRO010000006.1, from coordinate 9,315 downwards.
ATTGAGGGAGTTTATAAAATAGACTAATGAAACAAATATTATTAACAAATGATGATGGATTTGATGCAATAGGATTAAAAGCTTTAATAAAAGCCTTATCACCTATTGCAAAACTAACAGTCGTAGCTCCAGCTAAAAACAAATCAGCATGTGGTCACTCTTTAACATTAGATAAACCACTAAGAATGCAAAATGTAAAAGATGATTTTTATAAAATTGATGATGGAAGCCCGACTGATTGTATGTTTATATCAATTCATAATCTTTTTAAAGAAGGATACAAACCTGATTTAGTAATCAGTGGTATAAATATTGGTGCAAATATGGGAGAAGATATTACATATAGTGGTACAGCTGCTGCTGCAATGGAAGCTGTTTTACATAAAGTTCCAGCCATTGCAATATCTCAAGTTTGTAAAGATAGATGCCATGACATAAAAAACGGTTGGGATTTTGCATTGGCAAAAGATACTATAGTTAAGCTTGCAAAAAAAATATTAAACTCAGAATTTCCACTTGAAGAAAGAAAATTTTTAAATGTAAATATTCCTCCTATTTCAATAGAAGAGTGTAATGGAATAAAGATTACAAAAGCTGGATATAGAGAGTATGGAAATGATACATCAAGACATTTAAATCCAAGAGGAGAAGAGTATTATTGGATAGGTTTACATCCACTTATTTGGAAAAGTAGCGAAAATAAAGATTGTGATTTTGAAGCAGTAAGTGCAAACTACATATCAATTAGTCCAATAAAACTTGACATGACATCATATGAAGATATAAATAACTTAAATAATTGGATAAATAGCTAAATATAAAGTCTATTTATATATAATCATGAATTCAAAAGGAGTATTATGAATTTTACAAAATCAATTACAAACAATATTGACAAACTTGTTGGTACTTTAAAATCAGAAGATGAACTACAAGAAGTTTTAAAAAGAAAATTTACAAAAAAAGAGTTTAAAGTATTTGTAGCGATTGAATCAGGTCAAAGTATTGAAGATTTAAAGAAAAGCATGAAAGATGATGAAGAAAGAATTGAAGAGATATACAAAACTGCTTGCAAAAAATTAAATCAAGAGTTATTCAAAAAAGAGTTAGTATCTATAAACTAGATACTAACTAATAACCATTTTTAGCTAAAAATAGATTTTTACTTCCAAAATTTACTAAAACCATACCAGCAAATTTATTTTTTTTATAGAATTCAACTCTATAAACTTTTCCTTTTTTATCAAGTGAAAATTTTTGCATTATTTCATTTTTTGAAACAAGCAATTCAGACTCATTTTTCTTAGATTTATTTACATATCCAATTATATTTACTCTAATATCTTTTTGAGATTTTACTAAAAAGTCATTTTTTACATTTATGACTGACCCCATATTTATTAGTGATTCTTTTCCATCAATTAATATCTTTGCACTATTCATATCTTTTTCGATATCAAAATAATCAGGTAATAATCTAGCAACTCTTCTATTTCCATAACGAATACTATATAAATTTTCTTTTTTTATTACAGTCATTAAAGGATTACTTACTTTGAAATTTTGTATTTCATCTTTACTTGTTGGGAAATATCCTACAAAATCTCTAATACCCTCTAAAGGTAGATTGATTTTATTATTATAAAAAGATATAGAAATATCATTATCAATTACACTTTTTAATTCTAATGGTTTTAAGTTAAAAGATCTTTTATACTCTATTCCCATAATATCCATATATTTTTCTATTGCTAGAAGATGATAATATGTTCTTTCATGTAAGGGAAGTTTCTTACTAGCTTCATTTCCAAAAGCAGCTTTACCTTTGTTTATAGCAAAATATGTAAGAGTTTTTTCCATTTGTTTATCACCAAGTCGTGTTTTGGTATTTTTTACATGATAAATATCTCGTTTTCTAATCAAATTACTATTTATATGATTACAAACTTTACTTGATATCTCTTCTAGATTGCCATAATTAGATATAGTTAATTTATTTTGGTCAATTATTGAGCTTTGTCCCCATTTATTTTGAGAATAGTTACTATTTATACTCTTTTTTCTATAAAATCCGCTTCCATCATGAAGATTCAATATCAATTTGACTTTATTATTAGTAATATACTCTTTTATTCTTTTTACAGCACCAAAGTCTGGATCATTTTGTGATAGATTAGCAAACTTTCTATTCATATCTCCAAAAGGTCCTCTACTTCTTTTTATAATTGAATAAAAATTTAAATTAGGAACAATCCAAACAGAACCTTTTTTTATCTCATAATGAGTAGCGATTAAAGAAGCAGCCATAAAGCCACCTGGTTCATCCCCTTGTATTCCTCCAATAATAAGAAAAGTATTCTGATTTTTTTGACCTTTTTTTATCAAAGTAAAATCAAATTTTCCAGTATTTGCACTTATTAGTGATGTAAATACTAAAATTAAACTAAATAACCTTAATATGCCAAGGTTCATATCTTACTCCATCCTTATTATTTATTGTATATCTCATCTCAATATATTTTAATTTTCTCATTTGAGAAAACTCTTTTGTTAAGGCAAATCTTGCAGTAAAATTATCATAACCTAAACCTTTTTTACCTACATCAAAATCTGCAATTGAATGATAAGTATATGCAGGAGGAGCTAATGACTTTGAAGCTTTAGTAATATTGCCATCAGTTCTATCTATATTATCAAGATACAATTTCATTTGCTTTACAATACTTCTTACACCCGAAGTTAATGTAAGTGTATCTCCAATATCTTTTTTCATCTCATTATATGTTTGTTCAGGCTTACCTTTAAATAAATAATGTCCTGTACCAGAAACTTTTATAACTTCTCTATTATTTATAGCTTTTGTAATCTTTTCTGAAACTTTTTTCCCATAAAAGCCATAAGGAGTTGGATTAATATAAAAAATCTTTTCTAAAAAGTCCAACTCTTTTTGCGTAAAATTTTGAATACTATTAGCATATTTTGCATATTTTAGCATCAAATCAAAACTTAATATATTAAAATTACCATATCCAACATATCTTTGTACTTGATAAAGTTTTTTTCTAACTGATTCAAATTGTGCAAAGTCACTTTTTTCTATATATAAATCACTTTTTTTTATAACAGAATCTGCAAGAACTAAAGAATCAACTGCAAAATCTTTACTTGCACTTGATATTATAGGGTAAGCAACTGAACTAAATGCAGCTACTTTACAAGAGTTTAAAAAGCTTCTTCTATTCATAATAATTACACTATCATTTTTATATGTTTATGTTCACCTAAAAGTCTATAAAGTTCTTTTCTATCATCTTCATTGTGAACTAATAATTCAAGAGCATAGCTTTTATATTTACCCTTACTACTAACTTTTGATTGTTTTACACTATGTTCTCTATCTTGCAAAACATCTTTCATAATTTCTTTGATATCTTTATCATGATGGCATACTAACTTATATATCCAATTACATGGATAATCAAGCTTTAATGTCTCTTTACTTAAATCAATCAAATATAACTCCTATTATAAATTATCTCTTTCAAAAACACCACTTTTCCCACCACTTTTATGTTCAAGTTGTACGTTTGAAATAATCATTGATTTATCGATAGCTTTTACCATATCATAAATAGTTAATAAGCCTACACTAACACCTGTTAAAGCTTCCATTTCAACACCTGTTTGTCCTGTAAGCTTTGCTGTTACATATAATTTAAATCCTGGTAATGTTGGCATTTCTTCAATATCACAATTTATTCCACTTAAAAGTAAAGGATGACACATAGGAATTAAATCCGATGTCTTCTTTACTCCTTGAATAGCTGCAACTACAGCAGTTTGTAATACTGGACCTTTTTTTGTACTATTTTGTATTATTGCATCAAAAGCTTCTTGGCTCATCGAAATTTGTCCAGAAGCAATAGCAACTCTTGTAGTATCATTTTTATTTGATACATCTACCATTTTAGGTCTATTTTTATCATCTAAATGTGTTAAGTTCAAAATATTAGCCTCTTTTTTTTAATTTATGATTATATCTTAAATTAATTAAATAGGAATTAAGTAAACTTTAAATATAATCACGATTCAAAATTTAAAAAGAAAGTGGGTGATTTTAGTGCCAGGCATTAAAGTTAAAGATAGTGAATCATTTGACGAAGCATACAGAAGGTTTAAGAAACAATGTGATAGAAATCTTATTGTTACTGAAACTAGAGCTAGAAGATTTTTTGAACCAATGACAGAGATCAGAAAAAAACAAAAAATTAACGCTAGAAAGAAAATGCTTAAGAGATTATACATGCTTAGAAGATACGAGTCTAGACTGTAATAATTCGCTATTTCCGAATAAAAAAAGGTCAGTTATTTTAACTGGCCTTTTTTTTATGTATAAAAACTAAGTAAAGATAATATAAAAACTGGTCCTACAATAGCAGCGACCAAACCTATAAAAATAAAATCCTTTGAATTTAACTTTCCAGTTGAAAAAGCTATTGCATTTGGTGGAGTTGATACAGGAAGTATCATAGCACAAGAAGCACATAATGCAACAGAAATAACCACATAAGATACTATACTTTCTCCCATTGAACTAACTAAAGCCACAATTAACGGAAGCATGATATTAGTTGCAGCTGTGTTACTCATAAAATTAGAAACCCAAATTACTATCATTGAAAATAAACAGACAATTAAAAAAAGATTTAGATTTTGTAAATTTATTTGTAATCCTAGCCATTCATCAAGACCTGTTTTAACTACCCCAGAACCTAAAGCTAAACCACCAATAATTAAAATAATAACATCCCAACGAATCTCTTTAATATCATCACTAGTAATAATCCCAAAAATTGTAAAAATTACAATTGGGAACAAAGCAACAACAGTAGTAGGGACAAGATGCAAAGGCCCAGTTAACCATAATAAAATTGTAATTATAAATACTAATATTACTAAACTTTTTTTCCAACTAGGAATTGTTGGAATTTTGGAAAAATCTGTTGTAGAGTCATCATAATGTGATATTTTTTTAATTTTATCAATATTAATTATTTTTTCTGTTGATGCATACTTTTTTAATATTACCCATCTAAGAATTAAAAGAATTAATATCCCAGGAGGTAAAGCCATAACCATCCATTCTAAAAATGACGGTGCATTATCACCTAAGATACCAACTGCAATTGCATTTGGGGGTGTTCCTATAATTGTTCCCATACCTCCAAGATTTGCAGCAACTACAATAGCTAATATAATTCCTTTTTGAAAAGGATTATTCTCTTTCATATTTTTTAATATTGGTACAAGCATAGTCATCATCATAGCTGCTGTTGCAGTATTTGAAATAAACATTGACAAAACAAATGTTGTAAGCATTAAGCCTGTTAATACACTATTGGGAGAATTTCCAAAGAATAATAGTACTTTTTTTGCAAGCCACAAATCAAGTTTTGTTTTACTTGCTGCTATTGCTAAAATAAATCCAGCTAAAAATAAAAATATCAAAGGTGAAGACCATGGTTTTAAATAGTATAACCACTCTTTTGAATTAGAATCAAAATTTAAATCAGGATATCCCAATAAAAGTATTTCTAAAGCTATAATCAAAAAAGATACTGCAAATGATGGTATTGCACCTGTAATCCACAAAAAAGCCGAAAATGACAAGATAAACAACATTGAACATGCTTCACTACTTAAAGCTTCATATGAAGGAACATATGCTATTAAAAATGAAACTAAAAAAGATATTAAAAATCTACTAACTGCATGTTTAATTGAAAAATTAATTTTACGAAGTTGGAACTGTTTGCCTAACATTATATATATAATCCTTAAAATGTAAAAAATGATTATATAATATAAAGCTTATAAAAATGTAATAATTTATAAAATTAAAACAAATCTTTACAAGATAGAAAAAAAACATTACTATTAAGCTAAATTAAGAGACATATGTATATACTAAAAGAAAAATTATTGGATAAATTTATGATATCAAAAAACTTTATATTATTTGCGTTAATTGCAAGCTTCTTTTTCATTGGATATATTTTTCAAAACTATTTAATGGGAATAATAGTTGGAGGAATTTTAGCAATTGCTACACGACCCATTTATGATATATTAATGAGAAAATCAAATTTTTCTTATAAAAAAAGTCTAATCTCAATTTTTTTAACATTGTGCCTATTCTTATTTGTATTTTTACCTCTTATTTACTTTGTAGGACTTTCATACCAATTTATTCCTAGTATTAATGCAGATCAATCTATGCAATATATAAAAAATTTAGTTGGATATTTAAAAAGTCTTCCTGAACCTTTTGATATTTTTCAAGAATCTATCAATGCAATATTAGGTGAATTTGATATATTAAATGTAGATATTACTATGGTTAAATCATTATTAAATAATATTGCACAATTTTTTTGGAAGATTAATGGCATAATATATCAATTCTTCTTGATTTTATTTTTTTATTTTCTTTTTAATATTTATGGTTATAAACTTTTTATATTAGCAACTAGATTACTTCCTATGATAAAAAAATTTAAAAGAACTCTTTTCAATGAATTAAGTAATACAATTTCATCAGTATTTTTTGGAACAATATTTAGCATGATTACACAAGGTGTAGCTTTTGGATTATTTTTATATATTACTACAGATTATGATGCTTTTTACTTTGGAATGGCAGCTGGTTTTATGACAGCTATACCTATTGTAGGAACATATTTAATAGCTTTTCCTATTGCAATTGTTGAATTACTTAATCAAAATTATCTTTTTTCAATCATTATTGTTCTATTTACAATAGTTATTATGTCTGGATTAATTGATAACCTTTTACGCCTTGTTTTCATGAAATATATCAATAAAAAGTTTTCATTGCATTATTCATTAACTGAACTATTTATATTATTAGCCATGTTAGCTGGTATTGGAGTATTTGGAGGATGGGGGATTATTATTGCTCCTGCAATCTTAAGCCTTTGTGTTGGATTAATAAATATTTATATAAAATCTCACATTTCAAATACTTCTTATAAAGACAAAAAACTCAAGACTTAGTTTTTTTGTCTTTAATAGGAAAAATCAAATGATGTGGTTTTTTAAATATTTCAATAACTAATAGTTTAAAAAAAGAAAATAAATTACCAAAATATGCTTCCCTTGAAAGTAAAGATACTTTTAAAGCTAATGAAAAACTAATAGTTAAATTTACAAATCCAATCATAAGTACACAAATAAAATAGAATAAAAATTCACTAATTGAAATATCAATATGCATTGAAGCATATCCTAAATATGCAGTAGAAAAAGCAACATGACGTATATCTAATGGCAAGTTAAATATATACCCAAGAAAAGGTGTAATTCCTAAAAGAACTCCAAAAAAGAAGTTTCCTGCAATTGCACCATGATGATCATGTAAATAATTTGCAAACTTTTCTCTTTTTTTATTTTTAAGTAGTTTTTTAAGTAGTGGATGATGATAATATCTAGATTTTAACTCCAATAAATCAGCACGATTATCAAAATATCCAGAAATTAAACCTGAGCAAAAAAGCCAAACTCCTGCAATTGCTGCAAAGAAAAAAGCAGAAAAAGGTTTTAGACCATCTAAGTAGTATTCAACTTCATTTGCATCTAAAACTACACTATTATTGCTAATAAAGTAAAAAGATATAAGAAAAGCTAACAATAAAGCAAAAGTTACATTTCCAGCAACAGCTGCAAATTGTGAACGAATTACTTGAAAAATAAGTGAAACAAGTTTATTTTGATTTGCCTTTCTTCCATCATCTTTGTCTATGGCTTCCGCAAAAGTAGATGCCGTCATAGCAGGTTGCTTTGTTGCAACAGTAAACCCAAATAAATGTATAATTACAAACCCTAAACCATAATTTAAACTAATAAAAAATGTTTCAAAAGAATAAGAAAAATTACTTTGCATAATATTTATTTTAATTAGTGCCATTATTGCAATAATTATTCCAGCACCACTAGCTTTTAAAAACATTTTTATATAATCTTTAACATTATTTGTAATATAATGCTCTCCATGTTCACTTGTATTATTTGTAATACTTTTTGATATGATTTTTATACTTTGCTCATAAAGTTCATACAATGAGTTTTTTGTAGCATTTTTTATTATAGACTCTTTAAATAATTCCACAAGAGAAATATGAAATTTATTTGTATCAAAACTTTTTATTAAAGCTAAAATATAATCCAATCTTCTTATTATTTGAGTCAATCTTTCTAACTCATATGTTAAATCAATTGATATACCATGATTAATAGATTTTTTCTTAAACAATAAAACTTGCTTATTACATTGTTCAATTAATACATCTATATGTTCAAAATCTTTTTTAATAGAGCTTATATTTACATTTTCAAGTTGTAACTTATGTATTAAATCACTTAAATCCCTTTGTAATGAAATAAATACAGAGTCTCTATTTAGAAGTTTTTTATCCAAACGAAGAAAATTATCATCAAACTCTTCTGATGCAATCCATATAGCTAAAATCTCAGCTGCATAAATCAATTCCCAGTAAATATGATTCTTTAGTCTTTCAGTATACTTATGACTTATTAATATAGAAGAAAAAAACTCTATCCATTTTTCATTATCTATTTTATTCACCCATTTATAATCATTCTTTTTATTAAATAACGTTGCAAAAATATATCTAAAATCTCCCTTCTTAGGAGGATTAGGTAAAAACTTATTATAAAACCTATTTCTTATTTCATAACTAAATCCATTTTTAGAAAGAATACCTAAATTAACAATATTTGTAGAAACTTTTGATTCTATTAACAATAAATTTATTTCATTAGATATTGTTAAAGCAAGATTGTCACTTTTTTTAAAAAAATCTATTATCATATCTATTTTATGTAAACTATCATCTATTTCATTAAACTTACTCGGTCTAATAAAATTCACAATTAAACTAAGTTTATCAACAATATCTATTTGTTTATCATTTATATTATCTAAAAGATTTAAAAAATCATTTTCCAAAAAAGCAACCTCAATTATAAATTAAATAATAGTATAGCAAAAAAGAAACAATAATAAAAAAGAAAGATAAAATGTAAAGATAATATAAGTAAAAGGCAAAAACGAAGGCTAAAAAAAAAGCCCATAACTAAGATAACTGAAAAAAGTTAAAATAGATAAGGGCTTAAAAAAACTCAAGAGCTGGCAGAGGCCTACGTTTCCACACCTGAAAGGTGCAGTATTATCAGCGCAGAAGTGCTTGACTTCCAGGTTCGGTATGGATCTGG